>NZ_JANFYN010000052.1 GCF_024460475.1 Holdemanella sp. MSK.7.32
TAACGTAGTCTAAAGAGGGGTTAAAAGTAATTGTATAAATCATAATGATCTCCTTTTCTTTATCTGATTATAGGATACTCCTTTTATTGTTGCTTCGCAAGTGAAATATTTTTGAAATAACAGTTGACAATTCAAATAATTCGGTTACTATGTAGATGTAGCTTTTGAAACAACAATTTACAGAGAGAGGAGACTTTTAAAATGAAAGCAAAGGCAGTGCGATTACATGGAGCTAATGATTTAAGATTAGACGAATTTGAATTACCAGAAATTAAGGAAGATGAGATTTTAGTAAAGGTTGTCTCAGACAGTGTCTGTATGTCAACTTACAAATGTGCCATCTTAGGAGTGAATCATAAACGTGTTCATGAAGATGTTGCGGATCATCCAGCTATTATGGGACATGAAATGGCAGGTGATATTGTTAAGGTTGGTGCTAAGCATCAAGACAAATTTAAACCGGGAATGAAGTTTACTTTACAACCAGCATTAAACTATAAAGGAACAATGTGGTCACCTGGTTATTCTTATGAATTTTTTGGTGGAGATACAACTTACTGCATTATTCCAGCTGAAGTAATGGAGCTAGGATGTTTACTTGAATATAAAGGTAAAGCGTATTATGAAGCTAGTTTAGCTGAACCAATGTCATGTTCGATTGGAGCGTTTAATGCAGCTTATCATACACATATGGGTGTGTATAAACATGAAATGGGAATTAAGAAAGATGGAAAACTTGCGATTCTTGCAGGAGCAGGCCCTATGGGACTTGGCGCATTAACATATGCGTTGCATAGAGATATTCGCCCTAAAATGGTAGTGGTTGCGGACGTAAATCAAGAAAGATTAGATCGAGCAGCTCACTTATTCCCGGTTGAAGAAGCGGCAGCTGATGGAATTGAATTGCATTTCGTGAATACAGGAAAGATGGAAGATCCTGCAGCCGGCTTAAAAGAAATTACAGGTGGAACTGGTTTTGATGATGTATTCTGTTATGCACCGGTTGAAGCGGTTGTGGAATTGTCAAGCGCTGTATTAGGTCGTGATGGATGTTTAAATTTCTTTGCGGGACCTACGGACAAACAGTTTAGTGCAAGAATGAATTTCTATGATGTTCACTATAACTCAACACACGTAATGGGAACTACAGGTGGAAATACAGATGATATGATTGAATCTTTACGCTTAACAGCAGAAAATCGTATTGATCCAGCTGTTATGGTTACGCATATTGGTGGTTTGAATGCAGCAGCTGAAACAACATTGAATCTACCTAAAATTCCAGGTGGTAAGAAACTAATTTATACACATTTAAATATGCCATTGGTTGCATTGACAGATTTAAGAAAAATGGGAGAAAAAGATGATCGATATACTGCGTTGGCAGATATTGTAGATGCGCATAAGGGATTGTGGTGTCCTGAAGCCGAAGAATATTTATTGGCTCATTTTGAACAAGAATAGATTTTATTAAACCGAGAATCTTGTGTATACTAAATACAGTAAATACAGGAGGTATTGTATGGAAGTAATGGATCAAAGAAGAAACGAAATTGTAGAGTTTGTGAATGAAAACCAAACGGTAACTTTTACACAATTAAAAGAAAAATTTCCTTCTGTGTCTGAAATGACATTGCGTACGGATTTAAAATATTTAGATCAAGCTAAAAGAATTGTTCGAATTCATGGGGGAGCCAAATCTATGGATGTGGTTTCTGGAAATGATGATGTATTAAAACTTCGTTACGGACGGAATGTAAACGAAAAGAAAGAGATAGCGCAAAAGGCATTATCATTTGTAGAACCAGCTAAGACAATTTTTGTGGATTCAGGCAGTACGACTACAATGTTGGCACATGTTTTAAATAATCAAAATAATATTTTTTATACAAGTGGCTTAACGTGTGCTATAGAGATGGCAAAACTTTCTAAATCGAAAGTGTTTGTGACAGGTGGAAATCTAAATATGCAAAGTTTTAGTGTGAATGGAATGGATGGACTTCGCTGCTTAGATAAGGTCAACTTTGATGTTGCGTTTATTGGTGTAACTCGTTATGCAAAAGATACGGGGTTTACATGTGAATCTTTAGAGGATTGTGAGTTAAAGCGAAAGGCAATTGAAAGATCTAAAAAAGTGATTGTGTTAATGGATTCTAGCAAAGTGGAAAGAAAGGGTACATATACAATTTGTGATTTAGATCAAGTGGACGTGTTGATCAGTGATTCGTTACTTTCAGATAGTTTTAAACAAGAATGTGAAAAACGAGGACTATCTGTATATTAAAGAAGTCCTAAGAAAGGACAATTATGAAAACAACTCTTCAAAAGCTTGGTAAAAGCTTATCTGCGATGGTTATGCCCAATATTGGTGCTTTTATCGCTTGGGGATTTATAACGGCTTTATTTATTGCGGACGGATGGTTGCCAAATGAACAATTGGCATCGATTCAACCATATATGTTGACTTATTTATTACCAGTATTAATTGCGGCAACCGGAGGAAGAATGGCTGGCGGTGATCGTGGACTTGTGATGGGCTCGATTGCGATTATTGGATGTATTGCCGGTGTTGGTGGAACCCAAGGACAACCTATGTTGATGGCAGCTATGGTTATGGGACCATTTTCTGGCTGGGTAATTAAAAAATTTGATCAAATGATGGATGGACATATGCCTGCTGGCTTTGAAATGTTGATCAATAATTTCTCTGTCGGTATTTTAGGTATGTTGATTGCGATATTAGGATACTATATTATTGGCCCTTTTATGACAGGTGTTTTGACTGTGTTAACATATGGAGTTGATATACTTGTAAATAAAGGATTGATTCCTTTGGTAGCAATCTTTATTGAACCGGCTAAGGTTTTATTCTTAAACAATGCGATCAACCATGGAATATTTACACCAATTGGAGCTGAACAAGCTGCACAAACAGGCAAATCCATAATGTATATGTTGGAGGCTAATCCAGGTCCTGGTTTAGGTGTACTATTAGCTTATTGGTTATTTGCGAAAGATAAAGCAACGAAAGATTCTGCGCCTGGAGCTATTATTATCCATTTCTTAGGTGGAATTCATGAAATTTATTTTCCATATATTTTGATGAATCCAGTTGTGATTGATGCTCCAATTTTAGGGAATATTTGTGCAATTGCATTTTACTCTATTTTCAATATTGGATTGAAAGGTCCATCAAGTCCAGGTTCAATTATTGCTTTCTTGTCTATGGCAGAAAAAGGCTCTGTGTTCATGACAGCATTAGGTGTTTTGATTGCGGCTGGCGTATCATTCTTGGTGGCAAGCCCAATTGTTAAGCTTGCTGGGGAAAAGAATTTGGATGAAGCTAGTAAAAAGGTGCAGTCTATGAAAGCTGAAAGTAAAGGAAGAAGTGAAGCTTTATTAGATGTTTCTTTGGTTCGTAAAATCGTATTCGCGTGTGATGCAGGTATGGGATCTAGTGCAATGGGAGCTACTAAATTTAGAAACCGTTTAAAAGGTGTGCGACCAGACTTAACGGTAATGAATACTTCTGTGGATAATATTCCAGTGGATTGTGATGTTTCGGTCGTACAAGAAACTTTGGTAGAGCGTGCAAAAAAATCTGCACCTTTTGCGAAAATAGTTACAATATCAAACTTCTTGGCAGATCCAGCTTTAGATAATTTGTTCTTCCAGTTGTCGACTGGAGATTCGATTATGACAGAAGCAGTTAAGGAAGAGGACGAAATAAAACCGGTTCAAGAAGATGTTATTCAATTGGATGGAATTAAATTAAACCTTCCTTCTGTATCCAAAGAAGAAGCGATTACAGAAGCAGGAAAGTTATTAAGAGAATTAGGCTATGTGGATGGTGCTTATATACCGGCTATGTTAGAACGTGAAGAATTAGTAACTACTTATATTGGTATGGGATTGGCTATTCCTCATGGCACTACACATGGTGATGATGTGATTCATAAAACAGGTATCGTATTGCTTCAATATCCAGATGGAATTCAGTTTGGGGATGAAAAAGCACAGCTTGTGATTGGTATTGCAGGTAAGGGTGGAGAACATATGGAAGTGTTATCTAAAATATGTTTGGCCCTTGAAGATGAAGCTGTACTTAATAAAATGAAGACAACGAATGATAAAGAGTGGATATTAAAACAATTATCATAATAAAGAAGGACGAGATCATGATCAATTCTCGTCCTTTAATATGCTTGCGATTTCATTTAATGAATCTAAAAAATATACATTCTGTTGCTGCTTTGGTGTGGATAATTCACAATCAATCATGTGCTGTAGGAATGCTTTTAAATGATCGTAATATCCATTCACATTATAGAAAATGCATGGACATTCAAGTTGGTACAGTGAAAGTTTTGATAAGATTTCACTGACTTCTTCTAATGTTCCAGTTGCTCCCGGAAAGGCAATGAAGGCATCGCCAAGTTCAATCATTCTTGTTCTTCGATCGGCAATGTCTTTTTCAATGTATAACTTGGTAAGATTATCCATGTGCACACCTTCATCCACAAACATTTGTGCTTCTACACCAATTACTTTGCCACCTGCATTTAATGTGCTGTTGGCAAGTTCTCCCATTAATCCGGTTTTAGATCCGCCGAACACTAATGTATGATTGTTTTTGGCAATCCATGTACCTAATTCTATTATTTTTGTTTTAAAGTCTGGGTCATTTCCATAGGTTGATCCTAAATATACTGTAATGTTCATAAACTACCTCCTGTAATTAGTTTACATTAAAAGTGTGCACAAAAAAAGCTTAGCACAAGCTAAGCTTACATGGCTATGAATCCAAATGCGTTCGCAATCGAACTTAATAAAATTATGAATGCGAAAATTGGACATAAGTATTGGATCATGAAATTGAATATTTTCTTACGCTTGAATGAATTTCCATCTTGTGTTATTTCTTCTTCGATTTTTTCTAATCCAACAACTCTTGAAACAAAGATACAAATCGCAATGGCAGCAATTGGCATCATGACTGAGTTTGTCAAAAAATCAAAGAAGTCTAAAAACTGCATTCCGATGATTGTTACGTTTGACAATGGACCATAACCTAAACATGAAAGTGTTCCTAACCCAATCATAATAATGCCTAAAATGATTGTAGATTTTTTTCTAGACCAATGTAATTCATCTTGGAATGTGGAAACAGCACTTTCGGTTAGTGCAATAGAGCTTGTGATAGCTGCAAATAACACCAACAAGAAGAAAATGATACCGATACCTGTGCCTAGTCCCATACTTGCGAATACTTTAGGGATTGTGATGAACATCAAGGATGGTCCAGCTTTTAATGTTTCCATGTTTCCACCTGAAAAAGAAAATACAGCTGGAATGATCATCAATCCTGCCATGATCGCAATGGCTGTATCGAAAATTTCTACGTTTTCTGTTGAACCTTCAATGGAAACGTCTTTTTTCATATAAGAACCAAATGTGATCAAGATACCCATCGCAATGGATAATGAATAGAACATTTGTCCCATAGCACTAACTACGGTCATCCATGAAAAATTATCAAAATTAGGAATCAAGAAATATTTGACACCTTCAAATGCGCCAGGTCGACTGATTGAATATCCTGCAATGATTACAGATAATACGACAAGAACTGGCATCATAAATTTGGATACTCTTTCAATTCCGTTTTGAACACCTGCATAAATGATGGCGAGTGTAAAGAAAGTAAAGAGTATAAAACATATTTCTGTAGATACTCCGTTTGAGATGAAGTTTGAAAAATATGTATCTGTCGCAAGTAATTTTGCATCACCTTTTAAATACTCAAATAAATATTTGATGACCCATCCTCCGATTACAGAATAATAGGGTACAATCAAAATTGGAATAATGGCATTAATCCATCCGGAAAATGACGCAAATTTTGTTTTTGCGAAAGTATGAAAAGCTCCCACTGGACTTTTCTTTGTCATTCTACCTAGTGTTGTTTCGGCTATGATCATTGTATAACCAAAAGTTAAGGCCAGAACAATGTAAATAAGTAGGAAGATTCCTCCTCCGTATTTTGCGGCTAAATAAGGAAATCGCCAAATGTTACCAAGGCCAACACTAGCTCCAGCAGCCGATAAGACGAATCCTAATTTGCCTGAAAATGTACTACGTTTATTGTGCATAATATAAACACCCTTTCTCAATGATTTAGATTATATCATCTATGAAAGGGTTTACGCAAATTAATGAAAAAAATTTGTGAAATTTTCTTAATATTTTTGAAAAAAACTATTTTGGATAAAAAAAGAAGTCCTTTCGGACTTTGTTTGAAAAATGGTGACGCGTACGGGATTCGAACCCGTGAATGCATGCGTGAAAGGCATGTGAGTTAACCGTTTCTCCAACGCGCCATGTATATGAAACTCGTCTTTCTTGACAAGTGCTCACTTATATTACTACATGATTTTAATTAATGCAAGTATTTTTTTTAAAATATTTGACAGAAAGTTTTAATAGTATATAATGTGAACAGTTAATTAAGTTAACTAAGGAGAAAAATATGATTCGATTATTAGTAGATTCAGCAAGTGATTATACACAAGAAGAGATTAGAAATAAAAATTTATATTTTGTGCCATTACAAATTCAGATTGAAGGAAAGAATTATTTGGATGGTGTTGATATTGATACGGAAACGTTTTATGAGAAGATGATGAATTCAAAAGAATTCTTTAAAACATCACAGCCCTCACCACAAGAATTTTTAGATATCTTTGAAGAAGTGAAGAAGAAACAAGAAACATTGATTTGTTTATCTTTATCGAGTAAGCTAAGTGGAACATATCAGAGTGCTTGTCTGGCAAAAGATATGGTGGATTATGAGAATATCTATATTGTAGATACATTAATAGCAGCTGCTGGAATTCGTTTACTATGTGAAGTGGCAATAAACTGGATTGGTGAAAATAGATGTGTAGAAGATATTGTATCTGGTTTAGAAGAATTAAAAGAACGAGTTCATATTTATGCTGGTTTGGATACATTGGAATATTTGGCTAAGGGTGGAAGAATTTCTAAGACTGCAGCAGCTATTGGAACTTTAGCAAGTATTAAACCAATTATTTGTGTAGACCATGGAGAAGTTGTGGTTGCCGGTAAGACACGTGGAGTAAATAAGGCAACGAGTGTTGTATGTGAAAAGATGCAGTCAGATATTGTTGATACATTGTATCCAGTTTATACATTGTATTCATATGGTTTAGAGAATGTTGAAAAATTAGAATCAAAACTGGATTTAGATGTGAATCGTGTTCGTATTGGTTCAACAATTGGTGTTCATATTGGACCAAATGCATTTGGTGTTTGTTTCGTATCTAAACTATAGTCAACTTGTGAAAATGTATTCATTTTAGTATAATAAATATACTGATTTACAAGGAGAGTTTTTGATAATATGAAAACAACATTGATTATTATGGCGGCTGGAATTGGTTCTCGTTTTGGTGGTGGAATCAAACAGTTAGCTAAAATGGGTCCAAATGGAGAAATCATTATGGATTACTCAATCTATGATGCCAAAGAAGCTGGCTTCGATAAAGTCGTGTTTATTATTCGTAAGGATATTGAAGAGGAATTTAAAGAAGTAATAGGTAATCGTATCCAAAATTATATGGATGTAGAATATGTATTCCAAGATATTCATGATTTACCAGAAGGATTTACTTGTCCTGAAGGTCGTACAAAACCTTGGGGAACAGGTCAGGCTGTACTATGTGCGAAAAGTGTTGTAGATACACCATATGTGATTATTAATGCGGATGATTATTATGGAAAAGAAGCATTTGTGAAGTTACATGATTTCTTGGTTGAACATGCGAAAATGGGAAAAGAATTTGACATGGGCATGGCTGGATTCATTTTAAAGAACACTTTAAGTGAGAATGGAACTGTAACTCGTGGTGTATGTAAAGTGGATGATAATAATTTATTAAAAGAAGTTTATGAAACAACTGGAATCAAGGCTGAAGGGGATAAAATCGTATGTGATAATCCGGAAGTAGAGGCTTGGGCAAAACCAGAAAGTAATGTTTCTATGAATATGTGGGCTGGTTATCCAGATTTCTTAGACTATTTAGAAAAGGATTTTAGTACGTTCTTATCAAATATTTCAGATAATCCGATGAAGAAGGAGTATTTGCTTCCAAATATTGTGGCTGAATTATTGAGGGAAGATCGTATCAATGTGAAGGTACTTGAAACGCATGATAAATGGTTTGGTGTAACATATGCTGAAGATAAGGAATATGTACAAAACGCCTTTAAACAATTAATTGAAGATGGTGTATATCCTGAAAAATTATGGAAATAGGACGATTTGTCCTATTTTTTTTGTTTAATTAATGATATAATCCTAACGTGTTTCGTATATATCGACTAATACGGTGTCGATGTTTCTACCCCTAAACCGTAAATTCAGGGACTATGAATCAACCTACTTTTTTATTGTGTCGCGTTGATTCTCGTTTTTGTACGAGACTTTTTTATTTTCGGAGGAAAAGAATGAGAAAAGAAGATGTGAAAAAAGGTTCGATATATGAACTTGATGGTGTTGTACCTTTAAAAGAGGCATTGCCTTTAGGTATTCAACACGTATTGGCGATGTTTCTTGGAAATATCAGCCCATTATTGATTATTGCAGGAATGCTTGGATTATCGCCAGATTTAAAATCTGCATTGATTCAAAATGCGATGTTTATTGCGGGAGCTGTTACTTTAGTTCAGTTGTATCCAGTATGGAAAATTGGTGCGAAGCTTCCAATCGTTATGGGTACAAGTTCTGGATTTATTGGAACTGCCAAAGCTATGGGAGCTTTATATGGTTATGGTGCATTGATGGGAGCAAGTTTAATTGGTGGTTTATTTGAGATGGTTTTAGGCTTCTTTATTAAACCGTTAAGAAAATTATTCCCACCTGTTGTTACTAGCTTAGTTATCATTTCCATTGGTTTATCATTACTTCCTGTTGGTATCAATTATTTTGGTGGAGGTAGTGGTGCTGCTGATTTTGGGGATCCTAAACATTTATTGGTTGGTACATTTGTTATTTTGGTAATTATTATCGCCAAACAAATTAAAGGTTTTGTGAATAATGCTTCGATTTTGATCGGTATTATTGCTGGATATATCTTGGCTATTGTGTTAGGAATGGTTGATTTTACGCAAGTTCAAACCGCTTCTTGGATTGCACTTCCAACTTTTATGCCAGTGAAGATGGAATTTAATTTGGAAGTAATTATTGCGATGGGAATTATGTTTATCGCAACAACGGTTGAAACAGTTGGAGATGTTTCTGGTATCACAAATGGTGGTTTAGATCGTGAAGCAACTTCTGAAGAATTACAAGGCGGCGTTTTGGCAGATGGTTTAGGTTCTGTCGTTGCTTCATTGTTTGGAGTTTTGCCAAATACTTCATTCTCTCAAAATGTTGGTTTGGTTTCAGTGACTAAAGTTGTTAACCGTTTTACAATTATGACAGGAGCTATCTTCTTGATTCTTTGCGGTTTCTGCCCAAAATTAAGTGCTTTATTTGCAGTTATGCCTCAATCTGTACTTGGTGGAGCTGCCGTTATTATGTTTGCGAGTATTTTGGTAAGTGGTATTCAATCATTGATGCGTGTTGAATTCAATGAAAGAAACACTTTGATTATTGCCTTGGCAATCGGTCTTGGAATTGGTATTGGACAAGTACCTACAGTTCTAGCACAATTACCAAGTTGGGTTGGAAATATTTTTGCACAAAACGGAATTATTATGACGTTTGTGATCGCAACCGTATTAAATTTAATTTTGCCTGGTAAAAAAGACTAACAAATCGGTGTTAAACATTGTGTTTAACACTTTCTTTTTGTGTTAAAATTTTAGTAAAGAAAGAGAGCGTATCCATTATGTTAAGAATAATGAATTATGCATCGCCAGAATCTTTAGATGAGGCGTATGCGCTACTAACGAAAAATAAAAAGAATATGATTCTAGGCGGTATGATTTGGTTGAAGATGGAAGATATTCAGATTCCGACCGCTATTGATTTAAGCAAATTAGGTTTGGATCAAATTGAAGAGGATGATGTAGAATTCAAAATTGGTGCTATGGTGACTTTGCGTCAATTAGAAACGCATCAAGCTTTCAATGAGGCAACTTGTTATGTGTTTAGAGATGCTGTAAAAGATATTGTAGGTGTACAATTAAGAAACTTAGCAACAGTTGGAGGAAGTATATATTCGCGTTTTAGTTTTAGTGATGTCATCTGTAGCTTATTATGTTTAGAGTGTGATGTACAAACACATAAACATGGGCGTATTTCACTTGAAGAATTTGTGCGTCTTCCATATGAAAAGGATATTGTGGAATATATTTATGTGAAGAAGACAAATTTGCCGAGTGCCTTTGTTTCTGTAAGAAGGAGTGCTACGGATTTAAGTGTTTTAAATGCATCTTGTACAAAGTATGCAGATCACTACCGATTCTGTTTTGGTGCAAGACCAGCCATTGCGAAAGTTTATAATTGTGATTTAGATCATATTGATTTCGATGTATATTGTGCAGACAATATGCGCGGAAGCAAGGAATATAGAGAAAAACTTGTTGAGGGATTAACACAGAAGTTATTGAGAAAGGTAGAGTCTTATGTTGGTTAAAATTAAAGTGAATGGAAAATTGATTCAGGATGATGTACAGCCACAAACTTTATTGCTTGACTGGCTAAGAGATCATGGTTGTTACAGCGTGAAAAGAGGGTGTGATACCGCAAACTGTGGATTGTGTACAGTATGGAAGGATGGAACGCCAATTCTTTCTTGTAGTACATTAGCTGTTCGATGTGATGGTCATGAAATTACGACACTTGAAGGACTTCAAAAAGAAGCGGGTGAATTCGGTATGTTTATGGCTAAACAAGGCGCTGAACAATGTGGTTTCTGTTCACCTGGATTTATTATGAATGTTTTGGCAATGGAAAAAGAATTAGTGAATCCAAGTGATGATGAAATTCGTGCTTATTTAGCTGGAAATTTATGCCGTTGCTCTGGATATATGTCGCAGATGCGTGCAATCAAGGCGTATTTAAGTCGAGGTGAAAATCATGAATAGTGTAGGAAAAGGTGTCATCAAAAAGGATGCGATGGCTTTAGTTACAGGGCAACCTGTATATTGTGATGATTTAGCACCTAAGGATTGTTTGATTGTTAAGCTTTTAAGAAGTCCACATGCATACGCAAAAATTAGAAGTATTGATACTTCCATTGCGAAAAGAATTCCTGGAATTGAAGCTGTGTATACGTATGAGGATGTTCCAACTTCTCGTTTTACTCTTGCAGGACAATCTTATCCTGAACCAAGTCCATATGATCGTAGAATCTTAGAAAATGTAGTTCGTTATGTAGGCGATGAAGTCGCAATTGTTGCGGGAGCTAATGAGGATTGTGTAGATCGTGCTTTGAAAGCTATCAAAGTAGATTATGAAGTATTAGAACCGTTGTTAGATTTTGAAAAGTCTATTGATAATGCAATTGTGGTTCATGAGGAAGACGATTATAAGTGTCTTTGTGAGATTGGTAATGATGTAAAGCGTAATATTGTCAGCAGTGGCGAAAGTGTTGTTGGTGATGTGGATGCAGTATTAAATGATTGCGAAGTGGTCTTAGAAAGAGATTATCATACAAAGGCCAATGCCCAGGCAATGATGGAAACTATGCGTTCATATTGTTACATTGATACATATGGTCGTTTAAATTGTGTAAGTTCTACACAGATTCCTTTCCATGTTCGAAGAATTTTAAGTAATGCTTTAGAAATTCCAAAGTCAAAAATCAATGTAATCAAGCCTAGAATTGGTGGCGGATTTGGCGCTAAACAAACGGCTTGTTGTGAAATCTTCACGGCATTTGTTACATGGAAACTTAAAAAGCCAAGTAAGATTGTCTATACTCGTGAAGAAACTTTTGCGGCTAGTAACTCAAGACATGAAATGAAGATGCATGTTCGTATTGGGGCTAAAAAAGATGGTACGATTGAAGCTATAGATTTATATACATTATCAAATCAAGGCGCTTATGGAGAGCATGGTCCAACTACAATTGGTTTGGCAGGACATAAATCTTTGCCTTTATATAACCATGTTAAAGCCAGTCGTTTTACATATGATGTAGTTTATACAAATACAATGCGTGCTGGTGCTTATAGAGGGTATGGGGCTACGCAAGGTCAGTTTGCGGTTGAATCCATTATTAATGAATTGGCTGATGAATTGAATATGGATCCTTGTGAAATCCGTTTTAAAAATATGACGCGTGAAAATGAAGTGTTATCGCAATATTATAATGAAGAATTGAATGCGTGTGCGTTGGATCGTTGTTTAGAAAAAGCGATGGAAATGATTGACTACAAGAATAAACCTTTAAGACGTGATATGGGTGATTTTGTTCGTGGTTTAGGTGTTTCTTTATCTATGCAAGGTAGTGGTATTTCGGGTCTTGATGTAGGTTCTGTTGAAATTAAACTACAGGATGATGGTTTCTATACATTAAGTATCGGTGCTACAGATATGGGTACAGGATGTGATACGATTCTTGCTCAAATGGTTGCGGAATGTATGGATTGTGATGTAGATCAAGTTGTCACTAGTTCATTGGATACAGACCATGCACCTTATGATACGGGTTCTTATGCTTCAAGTACAACGTATGTAACGGGTATGGCTGTAGTAAAGGCTTGTGAAAAGTTAAGAAATTCTATTTTAGAAGCGGCAGCCGGATTCTTTAATGTGGATAAAGAAGATATTGAATTTGATGGTAAGAAAATCTATACATTAGATCATACGCATGAAATGAGTTTGGCTGATTTTGCGGATACATGTTTCAATGGTGGTATCGCAAAAGCATTGATTGCCAGTGACTCTCACATGTCGCCTACTAGTCCACCTCCATTTATGGTTGGTATTGCCGAAGTGGATGTAGATAAGCTAACGGGTGAAATCAAAGTTCATGATTATGTATCTGTTGTTGATTGTGGTACAGTTATCAATCCAAATCTTGCCAGAGTACAAGCTGAAGGTGGTATTGTACAAGGTATTGGTATGGCTTTAAGTGAGGATATCACGTACTCAAATGAGGGTAAGATGCGTAATCGTAACTTCTTGCAGTATAAGTTGCCAACAAGAGTAGATGTTCCAAGTGTTCGTGTTGAGTTTGAAAGCAGCTATGAAGACAATGGTCCTTTTGGTGCAAAATCCATTGGTGAAGTTGTTATTAATACGCCAACAAGTGCAATTGCTAGTGCAATAAAACATGCGACAGGGGTGCAGGTTCGTACTTTGCCTATTACTGCTGAAAAAGTCTTATTAGGAAAAGAAGATGAATAATATTTCTTTGATTATCTTAGCGTCTGGTTTTTCCAGGCGCTTTGTTTCAAATAAGCTTCTGTATGAATTTCATGGTAAGAAACTTATTGAATATGCGTTTGATAAGGCGGTGTTTTTTTCAGATGTGATTGTAGTTACACAATATGAAGAAATCAAAGAAATGTCTGAAGTATTAGGTTATCGTGTTGTTATGAATGATCATCCTGAATATGGTCAAGGTCATTCTATTGCTCTAGGTGTGGGCGCTTGTCAAAATAATGCATGCATACTGATGGTTGCGGATATGCCATATTTAAAATTGGACACGTTAAGGGAAATGGTTTCAATTCAAGATGGAAAGCATATTGTGATTTGTGAGTATAATGGTATTTTATGTAATCCTATGTTGCTCCCAAAAAGGTATTATGATAGGGCAAAACAATTGTGTAATGATAAAGGGGCAAAACAAATCATTGGTGATGATACGTATTTAACGGTTTCTTTATTGGAAGAAGAATTTATGGATATAGATGAAAAAACAGAGGCTATTTAGCCTCTGTACAGACTGTTGACAAAGTGACTGTCGACAGTCTTTTTAAAATCTGATAGAATATCT
>NZ_JANFYN010000053.1 GCF_024460475.1 Holdemanella sp. MSK.7.32
AACAGTTGATAATCGGTGATTGATTATCAACTATAAGCACGACTGCCTGTCGTACAGAAAAGAAGCAACGTTACATTGCTTCTAATATATCGATTACTTCTTTTAGATTCTTACACTGAAGATCAACATATTTCATGTCTTCTTCATTAAATGGGACTTGATCTGGAATCCAAACTCTTCGCATATTTGCATTATAAGCAGCACGAATTCCATTTTTACTATCTTCAAGTACGATACAATTTTCAGGCTTTACTCCCATCTTTTTCGCACACGCCAAAAATAAATCGGGAGCTGGCTTTGACGCATATTCATCTTGTGATGAAAGCATCAAATCTGCTTGAAAATCAAATCCACAGTTTCCTACTAACTTCTTAATATGAGAAACACTTGAACTAGAGGCTATACAGATTTTATATCCTTTTTCCTTTAAATAATTATGTAATTCTTCAAGACCATATTTATTGGCAGAACCCGGAATCGCAAAGCGCTCATCATAATAGGAAGTGAACACATCATCTGCGATTTCCAGCATATCCTCAAGCCATGGATATTCCTTACGGTAGATCGAATAATCAAAATGACTTGTGCCTAACATCCCTAAAAAATATTCTCTTGGAAAAGCGTGACCATGTTTTTTACAAACGTCTTCAAATACATCAATATAAAGTGTTTCTGTATCAAACATTAATCCGTCCATATCAAAAATTACTGTATTAATCATCGCCGTCATAATTTACAAAATTCTCCGTTTTTGCAGCCGCAATAGCCTTAAATTCCTTTAATAAAGGATGTTGATAAATAGAATGTAAGTCGTTTGAAATAATAAAGCTTAATAGTTGTACAAATGGTAGATATACAAGTGGGCATAATTCACTAGATACAGTATCACTCAAACTTAAAACATGATCATCATCCGCTAATCCAGGATTATTTGAAATCAAATAAGCACGCTCACTTACTTTGCGTGTAGCCTTATATACTTGTTCCACACGATGACTTGCACCATCGTTTCCATCAAAGAAAATCACATTGTATTGTGGCGTTAATTGTAAATTCGGACCATGAATATATTCTTCAATTTCGTAGCAACAACTTGGAATGTGAATGGTTTCCCCCATTTTTAATGCACTTTCAAGTGCTGTTCCATAATTGGCTCCCGCTCCACAACTGTAAACCCAAGACATAGATGAGAATTCTTTATAGTGTAACTGAATAAAGCTTGTAGCCTTACCAATCATTTCTTCATTTAAATGGACAGCTTTTTTTAACTCTTCTAAATATTCACTCTTACCAGAATACGCAATTGCGAATAAATCTAAGAATAGCGCAAGTGAGGAAACACCCTTTGTGACATAGCCAACTAATTCTTCGCCAACACCATATTCAATCACAACATCCGCAACATCTTTTACATCACTATTCTTATTTCCAGTTAAACAAATTGCTCTACATTGTTTTTTCTTAATGATTTTTAATGCTTCAATTGCATTTGTACTTAAACCACTCTGTGTAACCACTAAGACTAAGTCGTTTTCTTTAATATCATTTTCATAATACGTAAATGTATATGGAGTAATGATTCTAACTTCTGAACCACTCACTTTTTCCACAAAACTTCGAGCACAGTAACAAGCATTATGACTCGATCCAGAAGCAACAAGCAAAATACGTTTGATTTCTTTTTGTTGCACTTCCTTCATCAATGGTTCAACCAATGCAGTGTATTGTTCAATATTTGTTCTTAATACGCCTGGTGTTTCTTTCACATAATCAAGCATTGTTAATTTTTCCATATGTACCTCCCTAAACAACATATAAAAGGTGGAATAAATCCACCTTTATATTTTAGTATTCTAATCTTCTGTAATAACGACGGATTTCCATTGGGTGACGAGTTTCGATTTCCATGTGAACGTCAATTCTGTTGTTTACAGCATGCATTACATGGTGAGACAAGTGTTTACGATATTTTTCGCTAATACCCTTTAATTCGTAATCTTTAGAATCGATAATTGTGTAGTTTGCACAAATTCTTGGAATGAAGTTAGCAACACGTTCAGATAATGGACGTTGAGCATCTTCACCAATATAAATTGTAACTGGAGTTTCTTTAGTTACGATTTCGAACATACCGTGGAAGAATTCATTTGATGTGATTGATTTAGTTTTTAACCATAATTGTTCTTCCCAGTAGCACATTGCGTATGAGTAAGTTGCTCCCCATTGGTTACCAGCACCTACGAAGTAGTGCATTTCATCATTCCAGTGTTTTTTAGCGAATTCAATTGCGAATGGTTCAGCTTGCTTTTCAACTTCTACTAAATCTTGTGCTAAGTATTTGTCGAATTCTGCATACATATCTTCGTAGTCCTCGAATTCACCATTGTTGAACATGAAACGGTCAGCAACCATGAAGAATTTTAATTGTTCGTTAATTGGATAAGAAATCTTGTAGTCTGCTAAGTCCAATAAGATAGCTTCTTTAGCATCAACAAATGAGATAACTGTAGCGCCAACTTCTGCTTTGATTTTTTTGATTGCATCAACAACTTCTTTAGTATTTCCAGTTACAGAAGAGATAATAACAACTGTATCTTTAGTAATACGTTTGTTTCCTGTAGTTAAGTATTCTGCAGCATTTTCTGCCCAAGTTTCAATAGCACTCATCTCTTTCATGTGTACTGTAGCCTGCATAGCACTTGCCCAAGTACCACCAACACCTAACCAGCAGATGTTTGAATATCCACGTTCGCAGATTTCATCCACGAATTCGTTGATTTGAGGGCGTAGAGCCAATGCTCCATTTACGCTATCGATTTTTTCTTGTTCATTAAATTTAATCATTTTCTTTTCCTCCATTTATTAAATTTATTAACAACCTAAGATACCAAAGAATGAGCCAATCAATCCGATTGCGACACACAATAACAACAATGTAGTTGTCTTAATATTTTTCTTTTTCAATAAGTAGTAAACCAATAATGTGAATAATAATGGCATTAAACCAGGCATGATATTGTTGAATACATCATTTAAAGTAGTTGCTTCATCACCAGAACCAAATGCCAATGGGAATTTGATTGAAACGTTTTCAGCAGTCATACCACCAACAACCATCAATCCTAAAACATTTGCTGCATAAGTAAGTTTTGACATCAATCCATTTTCCTGGATTTTAGCCAAGAATCCACTACCTAATTTATAACCAGCGTTCATTAAGTAATAACGTAATCCTTGAGCAGGGATGTTGAAGATCAATAAGAATAAGATAGGTCCTAAGATATTTCCTTGGTTCGCTAATGATAGACCAACACCAGTAGCGATGATACGTAATGTTCCCCAGATGAATGAGTCACCAATACCAGCTAAAGGTCCCATCAATGAAACTTTTACACTGTTGATACTTTCTGTATCAAAATCTGGATCATTCGCATTGCTTTCTTCCATGGCAGCACTAATACCTAAAATCAATGTTGACAATTGAGGAGTCGTATTGAAGAATTCCAAGTGACGTTGCATAGCTGCAATTTGGTCTTCTTTATTTGAATACAATTTTTTGATTACTGGTAACATACAGTAGCAGTATGCCATGTTCATCTGTCTTTCATAGTTCCAGTCCCATTCCATTCCGAATGAACGCCAGAATACTTGATTTAATTCTTTTTTTGTTAATTTATTAGAAGTCGTCATCTTCGTCTAATCCTCCTTCTGTAGCTGTTTGAGCTGAGTTGCTACGTAATTGAGTTAATACGATGGCAATAATAGCTCCAAAAATTGCGATTGCAGTTACTGGAATTCCTAAGTATACGCTTAATGCGAATCCTAAGAAGAAGAAACATGCAACTTCTTTGTCCATGATCATCATCAACAATAAGCCAAATCCAATTGCAGGTAATAAGCCCATTGTAATTTGTAAACCATTTGAGATCCATTCAGGAATTACATTTAATAAAGCCTGTACAGCAGGTCCACCTGCATAGTATCCACATGCTACGATAACACCGATAATCAAGTTAACACCGAAGAATCCACCTAAGAAGTGCATTCTCGCAACGCCAGCCATATTTCCTTCAGCTGCATATGCATCTGCTTTGTGAACAAATGGAGGTAAAATAAATACCATTCCAACGTTCTTTGCGATTAAAACCAATGAAGCAACTGGTAAACCAACAGTCAATGCAGTTTCTGGTCCAGCTCCTGTTGTGATTGTGAAAGCTGTTCCTAATACAGTTCCTGAAATCATTTCAGGTGGAATACTAGCTCCGATTGAGAAAGCTCCCATAAATGCTAATTCTAATGTTGCCCCTAAAGTAACACCTGTTGGGATATCACCAAGTACAACGCCTGTCAAAGCTCCCATAACCAATGGTCTTGACAACAAGCTTGTACCGAACAAATATTCAGCATTTCCAAGCATTGCTACCAAGCCAAGTAAAATTGCTTGTAATAACATATTTCTCCTCCTATAATACTTTCTCTACGTTTACTGGACTATCTTCTGGAACCATCTGAATTGTTACATCCACACCTGATTCACATAATCCTTTTAAAATTGTTTCTTCTGCTGGAGTAATATTCATTGCCTTTGAAATATTACGAGTTTCAGCAGTAGCCTTAGTACCACCAAGATTTAATTTATTGATGTTGCACTCTTTACACAATCTTTCAGCATCCTTAATAGATTCAACTACAGTCAATAATTTGTATTTGTCTGTAACACCACTGTTGATCGCATTTACTGCATCATCCATATTTTTAATAACTAATTTAACACCACTTGGTTTTGCCAACTTAATTGATGTTTTTCTTAAATCATCTTTCATAACTGCATCGCACGCAATTAAGATACAATCTGCTTCAACTGCATTTTTCCAAGAAAAAGCAACTTGACCATGTAACAATCTGTGATCCACTCTTAATAATTTGATCATTTTTTTCTCCTCCTATTAGAAATCTTCATCATCTTCGCTTGTCATACCACTCATAACTGTCATTCCCTCTTTAGCTGCTTCAATCAAATCGTTCGCATCTGCTAATTCAAGATTTTGGCCCAAGCTTTTCATTACTACATCTAATGCCAATCCCATGTTCATTCCTGAAAAAACCATTACATTATCCAATACTGCAAGTTTAGATAAAGCTGTGTGAACACTTCCACCTTTGATATCACACAAGATTACAATTTGTTCTTCACTTTCTTTTGCTTCTTTCAAAACTTCTTGATAAAAATCTTCAGGATTTTGTCCAGGAAGCAAGCTATATGTTTCTACATCCTTAGCTAAATCTCCAACGATCATAGAAACTGAATCTTTCATTCCTTTAGATAATCCTCCATGTGAGGCAAATATTACTCTACTCATTCATCTTTCTCCTTTCTGTATTACGTCATTCACTTATATACAAGCAAATATTGTGCCATAGAAATAAGTTTACAAAAAAAAGATGAGTTTCCTCATCTTTACTAAATATTCTTCACATAATTATAAATATGGATCATTTCCTCTGTAGGAATATCTACACCATAGAAATCTTCTACTTGCTTAAACGCCTTCTTAACATAGTCCACAAAATCTTTGTGTTCATTTAAGAAATCCGAGCTTGGATCATACTCAGCATTTCTTGAAACAACAAGTCTTTCAATCAAGCAACAAATATGTACGTACAATCCAAAACAAGTTCGATTGCTGAAACGAACACCAACATACTTTTGTAAAACATCAATCGCATTGGCAACCTGCTCTAATAGTTTTGCCGGATTTAATATCGTTAGTGCATTCATAATATTACTCAATGAGAAATTATGCAGAATATTTTTATCAAACAAAGACAGCTGTTCTTCATCCATATAATCCTTGAAGTATTGATTGAAATCACCAAATGTATCTTCAATAATCAAATCTTCAATACCCACAAATGGAATGTCCTCCATATTTGGATCTAACGTTCCAAGTACACATAAAACATCATATTCTTCAAATACATTGTTCTTTTTACCTAATTCAATCAATTCCGAATAATTCAACGTTTTCACATCTAAATTGATTCCATCTGGAAAAGATTGCTCCAACATCGACTTTAATTTCTTGGCCGTACCCAATCCACTTGCGCAAGAACATAGAATGACTGGCTGTTTTTGTTGGTGCTTTTCAATATGATACGCAAAATTGACACGGAAAGCATCAATCGTTTTTTGTAATATGCTCTCCATCTCTACATTATTACGAATTCCATTTCCAATTTCTAAAGCGATTGGAGTACTCACATTGTTGATAATTCCAATATTCGCATTCTCTATATGCAAACCTTTATAAATATCTTCCAAACTACCCATATCCACTAAAAGATACAATTCTTTGACCTTGCCAATACGATCCAAATGCCGATTCAGTTTCTCAATCATTGTGGCCGTATCAATATATAAAGGCATATCTAGCGCATCAAAAATATATTGTCCTAAAAAACGATTAGCGGCATCCGCAATACTAGAAGCTGTAGAAAAACCATGTGATAGTACAACGGCTGCTTTTTGAGAAAGCCTTGAATCTTTTTGTACATTATAAACATAGAAGATAAATGTACAAATAATAATGGAATACATATCCATTTCTAGATAGGACTTTAAATACGCACAAATTTCTAGAGATACATTGGTCGCTCTAAAAAATTCTTCTTGCAACAATTGATATAAATCATCACACTCTTCTTCATGTTTTAAAAACCAGCTTCTTAAATCATGATATTCATGATGAATCTCATCTAAATAAGATGCGATAGCTAACGTTTCATTATTTGTGATTTTTAATCCATACCGCGATTCAATCAAGTTAAAGATATGCTGCACACCACGATTATAATAATCGACCTGACTCGATTCTTTCTTTCTAAAGATCAAGTTATCAAAATATTTTTGAACATAATTCTTTTCTTTTGCCATAAAATCCGACAAGCTAGTATGTTCCTCTTTATATTTTCGATAACACGCCAACAAGCTATCATTTAATTGAAGAATTTCTTTTGTACCATTATAGTATCCTTGTAAATCATCCACATATATATATTCATCATCGTCCAAGACCGTTTTTTGATTCGCATAAACCTGCTGTAAAAGATCTTTAGGCAAACTGTCCAAATGAATCACTAATTCATCATTGACCTTATCAAATAAAGAATTGATACAACAAGACTGCACACTACTCTTTAATTGACCAATATTACCTGGCATCTTACTTTGTAACAGCGCATTATACACTTTGCTACTCATCTTGATCTGACAATCTAAACGTTTTTCTTCCCGACTAAAAATATCATACAACAACTCAATACGCTCTTGCGTACCTCTTTGTTCAAGACTAGGAATGGTGATTGTCATCGGAATACGTCGCATTAATGTTTTTAACAACACTTTATCCGGATTTTCTGTAGTCGCAAACACGATACGAACATTAGACTTATACCACTTTTCATTATCACCCACACGATGATAAATACCTTGATCCATAAACAAGAACAACTTTTCCTGGCATTCCGCCTTTAATTCATGCACCTCATCCAAAAATAAAACACCATTATCAGCTAAAGCTATCAAACCCTCATTATCTTTTTCAGCACCTGTAAAAGCACCTTTGACATGACCAAATAGATTGGCTGTTAATAATTCAGGATTGTTCGCATATTCACTACAGTTCACCTGCACAAACTGTCCATCTTTGGCAATAACCCCATGGTTTCTAGCCCATTCATACGTAAGTTTTGCAATTAAAGACTTACCCGTTCCCGTAGGTCCATAAAGTAACATAGGCAACCCATTAGGAGGATATGAAATGGTAGCTTTACATTGTTTAACCGTTTGAGCCAAAGAATGATTCATGCCCACTAGTTTTTCAAAATCCTTCTTTTCCTGATTTGACAATAAATCATCTAAGCTTGCATATACACTATCTTTAAAAGGAATTGACTTTTCTTTCAAATATTCAACCGAAATGAAACAAAACGGTTTTGATTCAATGCGAATCAATTTATTTTCTTTTACTAATTTATTTAATACAACAGAAACCTGTGAGCGGCTAATCTTTAAATTTTCACTTATCAAGGCAACTGTTGTTTGTTCAAATTCATTATTATTACAACATGCCAAAATATATGCCAATATTTTTTCTATCATGTTACCCTCCACTTTTTTTGAATTATTATACCATAATATGGTATAACATATATACATATGAAACAAGATTTGATTTATACACATACCTACAAACAAACACTCCACATGACAACAGGTTTAAAGTCGCATCTAGAAATATTAAGTAAAGATCGACAGACTTTATCCGATCTTTTATATAATGTCAGTCAAAATAATCCCTTTTTAGAATACACTCCAAGTCAAGATATCCAACAATATCTTGAAGCAGGCATTTCCAACAAGCCAAGTCTAAAGGATGAACTTTATTTACAGCTGCATACAAGCACTAAAAAATACAATGAACCCATTGCCCATTATATTATTGAATCCTTAGATAGTCATGGCTTCTTTGATCAAGAAATCCAAACTGTCCTATCGGACTTAAAATGTACTAAAACACAGTTTGAAGAAACACTCTCTTTCATTCAAACCTTTGAACCCATTGGTGTGGCCGCTAAAAACAGTATTGATTCTTTAATGATTCAATTAAAAGAAAAAGGCTATACAATCGCATACACTATTTTAAAGAATTATTCAAAAGAACTTGAAGAAAAAGATTTTTATACAATTTCTGAATCTTTAGATATACCTTATGAATCCGTATTTGATGAATTAGCACACATGCAAGAGTGCAATCCATTTCCTTGCAGTGAATATGACACAGAAAGTACGACAAATTTAGCTTTACCTGAATTCACAATTGAAATTGATGAAGATCAATTAAAAATCATCCCCAAAGAAATGGGAAATCTATCGCTTCATTGTGAAGAAGTAAAATTGTCAAAAGAAGCTAAAAAATATTTAAATGAAGCTAAGTTTTATATAGATAGTATCAACCGTCGAAACAAAACCATTCTTTTACTCGCAAATATATTGATCACACATCAAAAGAATTATTTTCTATTTCAAGATGATTTAAAAGAATGCACACTTAAAGAAATTGCTCAAGAATCTGGCTACTCGATTTCAACCGTTTCTAGAACTCTGAGTGATAAATATTATGAATTTAATGATCATATGTATCCTGTAAAAGATTTATTTATTTCAAAGACACACAAAGGAAGCAGTAAAGACTCTATTCAAAAAGCCATTCAATTATTGATTGAAGTGGAAAATCCAGAAAATCCTCTACAAGATGAAGAAATTGTAGAAGAACTCGAAAATATGGAACTCTACGCATCAAGAAGAACCATATCAAAATATCGAAAGGAATTAAATATTCCCAATTCGAAACAAAGAAAAAAGGCGAGACTCTACTAAATCTCGCCCCTTACCTTGTTTTCTACAAACTTTTTAAGTAGTCTTCAACATTTAAGTACTGAATCGTATCCATTTCTGTATTTTCTCCACGATAAATCAATTAAATGAAAAAGAAGTAATATTACATTGCTTATGCAATTTCTTATAGAATTTTTATACGACACTATTTCATTGTCCTTTTTTCATTTCCATAACAGTAATTCTCTAATCAATAATGTTACTATATACATCTTGACTTGCTGCCTTTTATACCCTTTATACCCACTCCCCATTTTATAGGGGGTATAAAAAAGGAGACGATTAATAAATATCGCCTCTTACTAATTTCTTTGAATATATATGATAATACCCCATCAATAGTGCTGCATTTACAATCCATGTCAGTGGCCATCCCAAGAATACAGTAATTAATTCAGAACTAAATTGTGTTGCCACAAATAAATAGACCTGTCTTAAAATAACGAAACATAAAATCATCGAATACATTGGTACTTTAGATAATCCGACTCCCCTCAATGCACCTGCCGTAATGTGGGATAGAGGAAGGAAGATGTAGCCTGGCGCAAAGACAGAAATCATAGTCACACCAGCTACAATCACATCTTTATCTTGTGAGAATAATCCGACTAAGAACTCTCCATTTGTATAAATCAAGAAAGCGCCTAATGCGATGATTACTTCACACATCAATAATGTTGTATATAAGCCTTTTCTTACACGCTTATAGTTTTGAGCCCCATAATTCTGTCCCACAAACGTTGTGATAGCCATCGAGAAACTTTGAATTGGAAGCTGCAAGAAACCATCTAGTTTTGTCGTTGTACTATACCCTGCAACAGCAGCCGATCCAAATTTAGAAATGTACGATTGAACAATCACATTGGAAAAAGAAACAATACTATTTTGTAGAGCTGCCGGAATTCCTATTGAAATAATTCTTGATAGAATGGGCTTTGAAAAACGAATCTTAGAAATATATACCTTATACTCTTTATCTGTATGCATCAATTCATGCATGACTAAAATGGCAGAAACGAGTTGTGCCAAAGTTGTCGCAATACCCACACCAGCAACACCTAAATGAAAGTAGATCACAAACACAAAGTCTAGCACAATATTAACTAGACTGGATACAACTAAGTAAATCAACGGATTTTTACTATCCCCTAAAGCTCTTAAAATACCGGCTCCCATATTATAAATTAATGAAAAGGATACACCCGCAAAATAAATTTGAAGATAAATCACAGCCAAAGGTAAAACTTCTTTAGGCGAACCAATCATGACTAAAATGGGTTTAGATAGAGCAATACCCAATATTGTGAATAAGACACATAAAACTAAAGTTAAAGCTAAAGATGTATGAATCGAATCCTGCATCTTTTTTGTTTCTTTGGCTCCAAAATATTGTGCAATCACAACACCAGCACCTGTTGATAATCCCATAAAGAATCCAACCAACATATTAATAATGGAAGTGGATTGTCCTACAGCTGCAAGGGCATGTGAGCTGACATAGTTTCCTACCACGTAAGAATCGACTGTATTGTATAATTGTTGAAATAAATTCCCAACCAGTAATGGTAAAGAAAATATCAATATTGATTTCCATATACTTCCCTTTAATAAATCTGTGCTTTCCAACGCCTTCACCCTTTCCAAAAGAAAATGCAGAATTCCATATTGGTCTTCTACATAATGTAAAATAATTTTAACTCTTTTCTGAAAAAAATGAAAGCTTATCCTAAAACTACATCCAATACCATCATCACACAAAATCCGAACAAGAAAGAAATTGTTGGAAGATTCGAATGTTTTCCTTGAGCCATTTCAGGAACAAGTTCTTCAATCACCACAAACAACATGGCTCCTGCCGCAAAACTTAAACAAAACGGTAGATATTGTAGGATCCAATTTGAAAATAAAATTGTGACATAACCAAATATAGGTTCAACAATACCCGATAATGAACCTATCAAAAACGCCTTATGTTTTGAACAGCCATTGCTCTTTAAGGGTAAAGAAAGAATGGCTCCTTCCGGAAAATTTTGTATCGCAATCCCAATGGATAAAGCTAAAGCCGCATATATACTTCCTGTTTGAATCGCTTGTGCTAGTACTATGCCAACAGCCATACCTTCTGGAATATTATGCAAAGTTACCGCAAAGACTAACTTTGTCGTTTTCTTAAAATGCGATTCTTTTCCCTCTTCATCATTTGTTCCAGGATGCATATGAGGAACAATACAATCTAAGAAAAGAAGTAATAAAGCTCCTAAGAATATGCCAAGCACAATGACCAAGATATTCTTTTCTTGTTCCATCGCTGGAATCAACAAAGACCAAATACTTGCAGCCACCATGACACCCGAGGCAATACCGGAAAAGCATCTAGATAAAAGTTCATTCTTTTTATTTTTGATAAAGAACACAACGGCTGAGCCCAAAGTCGTTCCAAAAAAAGGAATTAGTAATCCTAACCACATGATCATCACCACAGTCAGTTTAAACTAATTCCTTTATATACGTCAATTCAAACGCAA
The DNA here is from genome assembly GCF_024460475.1 of Holdemanella sp. MSK.7.32. Taxonomy (GTDB): domain Bacteria; phylum Bacillota_I; class Bacilli_A; order Erysipelotrichales; family Erysipelotrichaceae; genus Holdemanella. The sequence goes on from NZ_JANFYN010000053.1 coordinate 11,983, forward strand.
ATTATATGCAAATCCATGATGTTCAATATAATCCTCTAAGATCCATCCCTTATCATGAATTTCTTTAGCTGCTTCTTTTCCTACATATCTAAAGTGCCATGGCTCATTGGTAGCTCCTGTACGGTCTCCCTTATTTTCTGGGAAGCGTAAAATAAATCCATATTTATAGGCATTTTGTTCAACCCAATTATAGTCTGGTGCTTCACCAAATGTTCCATATTCTCCATTCATTACACTTTGACTTGTTAGATCCACACTCAATCCGCATTGATGTTCACTTGATCCTGGAATCGAAACTAGACTTGCCGCATAAGCTGCATCATACATCGCAAAATATTCATTATATACTGCTAATTGTGTGTCATAAGAACGATACGAACTCTTAATCGCAATACTATAGCCTTGTTTCAAGCCATCCTTATACATCTTTTCAAGGGCAGTTGCCGCTTCATCTCTTAATTGTCCAACTTCACTTTCATAAGGAATATTCACATCTCTTAAATCACTTGGTACATAATCACTTGGAACACTAAAACCATTCTTAATTAAAACCAACATATTTGCAGGATCCTCAATAGTATATGTACGATCATCTCGTTTACTTGAATCAATTCCTGGATAAGACACATGTAAAACTGCCTTTAATGGGCTTAACCCAGAATCTACATATTTTTTGATGTCTTGAATTTGTGCCCCTTTAACAGCCAAATATTTCTTAGCCTTTTTATATGGAACATTGGCGGAAATCAATGTATCCAAGTTTGATATTGTGTACAGATCTGAATTCTTAAACAAAACATTCTTTGTATATCCTAAGTAATTCAAATCTTCCATTCTTTCATAGTAAGAGTCAATATAATACACCACTTTTTTTACGCTCTTTTTAGAAGCCCTGTAATACTCATCATACAACAAGTAATGTGCATCATTTTTTACTTTATCCCACTTTGAAATATCAATGATTTGATCATACTGCAAGATGTCTTTAATATCTTCCTTCTCTAATTTTAATACAACCTTTTTATCTTCTTTGTGATACCCTTTAATACTCAAACGAATACTTGTAAAATTCGCAATCAATAATGCGATACAAACGACAGGAATCAACGCGACAATTGCGATTCGTTTCGTATTTACTTTTCTCTTTTTCTTTGTCATAAACTCACCCAAGTCATTATATAGAATAAGGTTGTGAAAGACAAATGAGTTTTATTTACAAATTATTTTCATCTTACATGTAATATTTTTCATTACGTGATACAATAGACTCTAGAGGTGATTATATGTTATTTAGAAACGCAACCATTTATACAATGGAACAAGACCCTTTTGTAGGTGATTTTAAAATCGATAAGGGTGTATTTACACAAATAGGAAAAGATTTGACAGCTGATGAAGGAGAAGATGTACAAGATCTAAATGGTCTATACGTATTTCCTGGTTTAGTTGAAAGTCATTGCCATCTTGGTATGGAAGAAACAGCCATTCGTTTTGAAGGCAATGATGTCAATGAAATCACAGATCCAATCACACCAAATATGCGTGGTATTGATGG
>NZ_JANFYN010000054.1 GCF_024460475.1 Holdemanella sp. MSK.7.32
GATATTCTATCAGATTTTAAAAAGACTGTCGACAGTCACTTTGTCAACAGTCTGAAATAAGGAGAACATGTCTCCTTATTGATTAATCGCACATTTTTACGATAACAGCGGCACCTTGTCCTCCACCAATACATAGGGAAGCAAGACCAATTTTTGATTTACGTTTTTGCATTTCATATAACAATGAAACTAAGATACGGTTTCCACTAGCACCTACTGGGTGACCTAAAGCAATAGCTCCACCATTTACGTTTGTCTTAGCTAAGAATGCTTCACGATCCATTCCTGTAGCTTCTTCTAATTCGTGGATAACACCTAATGACTGAGCAGCAAATGCTTCATTCAATTCAACTAAGTCAAGATCTTCGATTTTTAGATCTGCATATTTTAATGCGTTTAAGATAGCTGGAGTTGGACCTAATCCCATAACTCGTGGATCAACTCCACCTTGTCCAAATCCGATAACTTCAGCAATTGGTTTTAAGTTATATTTCTTAACAGCGTCTTCACTAGCAACGATTGTAAATGAAGCACCATCATTGATACCAGAAGCATTACCTGCAGTTACAGTTCCATCTGCGTTGAAGGCTGGGCGTAATTTAGCTAATTTTTCTAAGCTTGTTTTACGAGGGTGTTCGTCTGTATCGAATACGACTTCACCTTTACGAGTCTTATAAGTAATAGGAACGATTTCGTCTTTAAATTTACCTGCAGCAATAGCCGCTAAAGCTTTTTCTTGCGAAGCAAATGCGAATTCATCTTGTGCTTCACGTGAAATGTTGTATTTTTTAGCAATGTTATCTGCAGTACATCCCATGTGAATTCCATACATTGCATCTGTTAGACCATCGTGTAACATAGCATCCACTAATTTTTGATCTCCCATTTTAGTTCCTGTACGGTTTTTATAGCTCAACATGAATGGAGCACGTGTCATAGATTCAACACCACCAGCAACATATAAGTCACCAAAGTTAGCTTGAATACGAAGTGTAGCTTCCATAACGGCTTTCAAACCTGAACCACATAACATATTGATAGATTGTGCACATACTTCAACAGGAATACCTGCATCGAATGCAACGTGACGAGCAATGTTTTGTCCTAAACCTGCAGCGATTACGTTACCAATAATAACTTCATCCAAGTTTGCTGGATCAATGTTTGCTTGTTTAATAGTTTCTTTTAAAACTGTAGCTCCAACAGTTGCTAAATCAACATCTGTTAGACTTCCTAAAAAAGTACCAATTGCACTACGTTTCGCAGCAACAATATAAGCTTTTCTCATTTGTATACCTACTTTCTACTCTAAATCGAGATTCACTTTACATGCTTAGTCTAGTCCTTAAAATAGGGGATGTCAACCACTTGTTTATATTTTCACATGTTAAAAATACTTTATATATATTAATAAGAATATGTGTTTAAAACAATTTGTTAAAATATTAACAAAATCATTGACGACGCTCAAAAAAGTATGTAGAATATGACTGTGTGAAAAGTTTAACATACTTTCTCATGCTATCGATGTCCTAATTCGAATAGTTCAAGAAAACTGGAAAGGAGAACTTCATTTATGGATTTCAATTTAACAGAACAACAATTAATGATGCAAAAGTTGTTCAGAGAAGTTGCGCAAAACGAAGTAAAAGAAAACGCAGCGGATGTTGACGAAAACGAAAGATTCCCTAAGGAATCTGTAGAAGTGATGCGTCAAGCTAAGATGCTTGGTATTCCTTATTCTCGCGAATATGGAGGAGCTGGCGCAGATTATTTATGCTACATTTTAGCAATCGAAGAATTGTCTAAAACATGTGCAACAAGTGGTGTAGTTTTATCAGCTCACACTTCATTAGGTACTTGGCCAATTGCTCAATTTGGTACTGAAGAACAAAAACAAAGATTCTTAACAGATCTATGTACAGGTAAGAAATTAGCTGCATTTGGTTTAACTGAACCCAATGCCGGTACAGATGCTGCTGGACAACAAACAACAGCTGTATTAGATGGTGACGAATATGTTATCAATGGTACAAAAATCTTCATTACAAATGCTGGAGAAGCTGATGTATATGTAATTTTTGCCATGACAGACAAAACAAAGGGAACTCGTGGAATTTCTGCTTTCATTCTTGAAAAAGGAACTCCAGGATTCACATTCGGTCTTCACGAAAAGAAATTAGGTATTCGTGGATCTGCTACATGTGAATTAATTTTCAATAATGTACGTATTCCAAAAGAAAACTTATTAGGAAAAGAAGGTATGGGATTCAAGATTGCCATGCAGACACTTGATGGTGGACGTATTGGTATCGCTGCTCAAGCATTAGGAATTGCTCAAGGTGCTATCGACGAAGCAGTTGCTTATGTAAAACAACGTAAACAATTTGGTCGTCCAATCGCTAAATTCCAAAATACTCAATTCCAATTAGCTGATATGCAAACAAAAACAGATGCAGCTCGTTGGTTAGTATACTCTGCAGCTACTGCTAAACAAGAAGGTCGTCCTTATACTCAATTGGCAGCTGAAGCAAAATTATTCGCTGCTGAAACAGCAATGGAAATTACAACTAAGGCTATCCAATTATTAGGTGGATATGGATATACTCGTGATTTACCAGTAGAAAGAATGTTTAGAGATGCTAAGATCACTGAAATCTACGAAGGTACTTCAGAAGTACAACGTATGGTTATCTCTGGCGCTATGTTGAAGTAAGAAAGGAATTGGTGTTGAAAAATGAAAATCGTTGTTTTAGAAAAACAAGTTCCGGATTCAACTGAAATTACAGTTGATAAAAAAACGGGTGCGTTAATTCGTGACGGTGTTCCTGCAATCACAAACCCTGATGATTTAGCTGGTTTGGAAGCTGCATTGGAATTAAAAGATAAAAACCCTGACACTGAAGTTGTCGTAATGACAATGGGATTACCTAAAGCTGCTGAAATGTTAAAAGAAGGCGTTGCTATGGGTGCTGACAAAGGTGTTTTATTAACAGACCGTGTATTAGGTGGATCTGATACATGTGCTACAAGTATCGCTTTAGCTGCTGCTTTGAAAAAAGTAGGATTCGACTTAGTTATCGCTGGTCGTCAAGCTATTGATGGTGATACTGCTCAGGTAGGGCCTCAAACTGCTGAACGTTTGGATATTCCTCAAATTACTTACGTAGATGAAATCTTAGAAGTAAAAGAAGATTCAATCACAGTAAAACGTTCATTAGAAGATGTTGAACAAATTGTAACTGCTAAGTTGCCATGTGTTATCACAACATTATCAGGAATGAACAAACCTCGTTACATGCAATGTGACAATATCGTTGACTTGTGTAAAGAAGACAAGATCGAAGTTTTAACAAATGCTGAATTAGGAATTGATCCTGAAACAGTTGGTTTCAAAGGTTCTCCTACATCAGTTAAAACTACTTTCACAAAAGACGTTACTGATAAAACAGAAGTATTCACATTGTCTGAGCAGGAAACTGCAGATATGATTGCTAAGACTTTGAAAGAAAAGCAAATCATTACAAAGTAGGGAGGATGAAGTAGAATGGCTCGATTTGAAGAATATAAAGATATCTTCGTTTTCGTTGAACAAGAAAACGGAAACATTGCAGAAGTAAGTTATGAACTTATTTCAGAAGCAAGAAAACTAGTTGCTTCTATCCCTGAATTTGGATACAAAGTAGTTGGTGTATTGCTTGGAGAAAATGTAAAAGAAAAAGCTCAAGAAGTTATTAGTCATGGTGCTGACAAAGTAATCGTTGTTGATGATGCTTTATTAAAAGACTATTCAACTCAATTCTATGCAGATGCTTTAACACAAGTTGTTTTAGCTCACAAACCAGATTCAATGTTAACTGGTGCCACTCCATTAGGACGTGATTTAGCACCACGTGTAGCTGCTCGTTTAAATGTAGGTCTAACTGCAGATGCTACTAAGATCGAAGTAGACTTAGAATATGCTAAAGAAAATGGTGAATCATTATTAGACGTAACTCGTCCTACATTCGGTGGTAACTTATTTGGTACAATCGTATGTAAAGACACTCGTCCACAGATGGCTACAATTCGACCAAAAGTATTCGAATTGGCTCCAACAGATACAACTCGTACTGGTGAAGTTGAAGAATTTACACCAACTTGGAGAACAACAGATCCTCAAGTATTCGTAGAAAAAGTAATCGAAAAAGTTAAAGCCGATGTAGATATCACAAAAGCTGACATCTTAGTAGGTGCTGGTCGTGGTGCTGAAAACTGCTTAGATGTACTTCAAAAAGTAGCTGACGAATTAGGTGGAGTAGTTTGCTGTACTCGTGCCGTTGTTGAAGATGGATTCTTAGACAAAGATCGTCAGGTAGGTCAAACAGGTAAGACTGTACGTCCTTCATTATATATCGCTTGCGGTATTTCTGGAGCTGTACAACACTGTGCAGGTATGGATAAATCAGATTTGATTATCTCTATCAACCGTGACCCTCAAGCAGAAATCTTCAATATTTCTAACATGGGATTCGTTGGAGATTGTGCAACTGTATTACCTTTATTAGTAGAATCAATTAAAGCTGCAAAAGCTGAATAATAAAAAGGAGCATATTTAAAATGAAAAATGTAGGTGTTATTGGTGCTGGAACAATGGGGCAAGGTATTGCCAATGCATTTGCTACAGCTGGATACAATGTAACTGTATGTGATATTAAAATCGAATGGGCACAAAATGGTATCAACAAAATTGGTGCTAAATTAGATAAATTAGTATCTCGTGAAAAAATTACTGCTGAAAAAGCAGAAGGTATCAAAGCTAACTTAACTGCTGGTGAATACAAAGACTTAGCTGATTGCGATTTGATCGTTGAAGCTGTTCTTGAAAAAATGGAAATCAAAAAAGATTTGTTTAAGACTTTAGATGAAATCTGTAAAGAAGACTGCATTTTCGGAACTAACACTTCAAGTTTAAGTGTTACTGAAATTGCTAACGGAATCAAACACAACGTTATCGGTATGCACTTCTTTAACCCAGCTGATCGTATGAAATTAGTTGAAGTTATTTCTGGTGAAAACACTCCAGTTGAAACAAAAGAAGCTATCATTGAATACTCTAAATCATTAGGAAAAACTCCAGTAGAAGTTGCTGAAGGACCTGGATTCGTAGTTAACCGTATCTTAATTCCAATGATCAATGAAGCTTGCTTCATTTACCAAGAAGGATTGGCAAGTGTTGAAGATATCGATACAGCTATGAAACTTGGAGCTAACCACCCAATGGGACCATTGGCTTTGGGTGACTTAATTGGATTGGATATTGTTTTAGATGTAATGGAAGTATTATATACTGAAACAGGAGATCCTAAATATCGTCCATGTACATTATTAAAGAAAATGGTTCGTGCTGGAAAATTAGGTCAAAAAACTAAACAAGGATTCTACAGCTACAACTAGTGAAATAACTAAAGTGAAACACTCGTTGTTTCACTTTTTATTTAAATATAGAGGAGAACAATCATGGAAAACGTATTATTAGAAAAACAAGGTCACGTTTCAATTATCACAATTAATCGTGAAAAAGCATTAAACGCTTTATCAACAGCTGTATTAAACGACTTAGAAGAAGCTGTGAATACAGTAGAAGCGGATAAAGACACTTATTGTGTAGTTATCACAGGTGCTGGAAACAAATCATTCGTTGCTGGTGCAGATATTGCTGAAATGAAAGACAAAACTGTTGAAGAAGCTGCTGAATATGGAGCTTACGGAAACAAAATCTTCCGTCAAATTGAAACTTTACACTGCCCAGTAATCGCAGCCGTAAATGGTTTCGCATTAGGTGGTGGATGTGAATTAAGTATGGCTTGTGATATTCGTATTGCGGCTGAAAATGCTGTATTTGGACAACCAGAAGTAGGATTAGGAATTACTCCAGGTTTTGGTGGAACTCAACGTTTAGCTCGTTTAGTACCTGCTGGAATTGCTAAAGAAATGATTTTTACAGCTCGTAACATCAAAGCGGATAAAGCATTGACTATCGGATTAGTTAATGCGGTAGTTCCTCAAGAAGACTTAATGGCTACTGCATTAAAGATGGCTAACGGAATCTGCAAGAATGCTCCAATTGCTGTTGCTCAAGCTAAAAAAGCAATCAACGCTGGACTTCAAACAGATATGGATTCAGCTATCGCTATCGAAGTAAAAGATTTCTCAGATTGCTTCGCAACTGAAGATCAAACTTATGGAATGGAATGCTTCGTAAACAAAGTAAAAGAAAAAGAATTTAAAAACAAATAATTTATTTGAAAGGATGATTTAAATGTCAAAAGTAATGTCAGCCCAAGAAGCCATCAGTATGATCAAAGATGGTGACAAAATTGGTGTTGGTGGATTTATTGGAATGGGTCACCCTCAAGAACTTAGTGTTGCCATTGAAAAGAGTTTCTTAGAAACTGGACACCCAAGAGATTTGACAGTAATGTTCTCTGCCGGTGTAGGGGATGGAACACCTGATCTTGGATTGAACCATATGGGTCATGAAGGATTGCTAAAAAGAATTATTGGTGGTCACTGGGGATTGATTCCTACTTTCCAAAAATTAGTTTTTGAGAATAAAGTAGAAGGATACAATTTACCACTAGGAACCATCAGTTTGATGTTCCGTGAAATTGCTGGACACCGTCCTGGTGTTATCACTAAAATTGGTTTGAAAACATTTATTGACCCACGTCTAGAAGGTGCGAAAATGAATGAACGCACTAAAGAAGATTTAGTTGAATTGATCAATATGGATGGAGAAGAATGGTTACGTTATAAATCATTCCCATTGGATATTGCATTGATTCGTGGTACATATGCTGATGAAGATGGAAACTGCTCAATGTGTAAAGAAGCAGCTACTCTAGATTCAATCAGTATTGCCCAAGCTGTTAAAAACAGTGGCGGTAAAGTTATTCTACAGGTAGAAAAAGTTGTAGAACGCGGTTCATTAAAACCAATGGACGTTAAGATTCCAGGTATTTATGTGGATGCAATTGTAGTTGCAGATCCAGAAAATCACTGGCAAACTTACTCAGATCCATACAACCCATCATTCTGTGGTGAAATTCGTGTACCCGTTGATTCCATTGAACCAATGCCATTAAATGCACGTAAAGTTGTTTGTCGTCGTGCTGCTATGGAATTGGATCCATCAGCTGTTATCAACTTGGGAATTGGTATGCCAGAAGGTATCGCAAATGTTGCCAACGAAGAAGGTTTACCAGGACTTAAGATGACTGTAGAAGCTGGAGGAATCGGTGGTGTTCCTATGAATGGAACTGCCTTTGGTGCATGTACAAACCCAGACGCAATCATTGACCAAACATATCAGTTTGACTTTTATGATGGTGGTGGATTAGACCAAGCCTTCTTAGGACTTGCTGAATGTGATCCAAAAGGGGATATCAACGTTTCTCGTTTTGGACCAAAAATTGCAGGATGTGGTGGATTTATTAATATTACCCAAACATCACCAGTTGTCGTTTATTGTGGAACATTCACAGCTAAAGGTTTAAAAGAAACAATTGGTAATGGTAAATTGACAATTGATCAAGAAGGACATATCAAAAAATTCAAAAACCATATTGAACAGGTTACTTTCTCAGCTGATTATGCGAATGAAACAGGTCAAAAAGTCTTATATATCACTGAGCGTGCCGTATTTAAGTTAATTGATGGTAAATTAACATTAATTGAAATCGCTCCAGGTGTAGATTTACAAAAAGATGTATTAGATCAAATGGAATTTAAGCCATACATCGCCGATGATTTGAAGTTGATGGATGCACGTCTATTTACGGATGAAATCATGGGTTTAAAAGAAGAATAAATTGAATAAACAGGTCAAATGACCTGTTTTTTGTGTTACAATGGTTTTGGGAGTTGATTAAAATGTTATTTTTTAGAAATGATTATGGCCAAGGATGTATTCCAGAAATCATGGAATATATGAATACTACCAATGGTCATTCTTTTACTGGATATGGTATGGATGTGATTTGTCAAAATGCCAAAGAAACCATAAAAAAACATATCCCAGACTACGATGTAGATATCCACTTTTTAGTTGGAGGAACGATTACTAACCAAACCATCATCAAAGCTTGCTTAAAACCATTTGAAGCCGTGATTGCCTGTGATACAGGACATATCGCAACTCATGAAACAGGTGCGATTGAAGCTGTAGGACATAAAGTAATTCCGGTAAACAATTATGCAGGAAAGATCAATCCTAGCGATATTCGTAAAGTATTTGATGCACATATGCTTTCATATGAACACATGGTTTATCCAAAAATGGTTTATATTTCCAATGCCACAGAATATGGAACGGTGTATACATTAGACGAATTAAAAAACATTCGTACGGTTTGCGATGAATTAGGTCTATATTTAATGATGGATGGGGCAAGACTAGGCGTTGCCTTATCCACTGTAGATTATACTTTAAATGACCTGGCCAATATTTGTGATGTATTCTATATTGGCGGTACAAAAAATGGAGCTTTAATGGGAGAAGCTGTTGTAATCTCCAATCCTGAATTAAAGCCATATTTCCGCTTTGTGATGAAACAAAATGGGGCAATGCTTGCCAAAGGATGGCTTTTAGGCATTCAATTCTTAGGCTTATTTGAGCATGATGCTTTCTTTGGATATGCCAAACAATCGGTTGTTTTAGCACAGAAAATTCAATCTAAACTACAAGAACTTGGCTATGCCTTATTCATGAAGAGTGATACAAACCAGATTTTTGTGAATGTTTCCAAGGAACAATATCAGTTCTTAAGTGAAAAAATTGATTTTGAAATTTGGGAAAAATGCGATGATCACTATGTCATTCGATTCGTGACAAGTTGGCATACAAGTGAAGATGAAGTCAATGCATTGATCACATATTTAGAACAAGCAATCGAAAAAAAAGAATAGTATCATTCTAGGTTCGAACGATAGGTCCAGCCTAGTATACCATTCTTTTTGATTTGCACTTTATCTTGATAGGCGAATACCTCTTTGACGGTATCGCCTTTTTTTAATGGAATCTCATAATTTGTATAATCATACGCCTTCATGTCTTTTGTCACAAATTCATTTTCAACCCAGAATGTACGATTGTTGTAGGGGCAATATACTTTTGATTGTATCGAATGTTGTTCAAGAATTTGAATATTACCATGATTAAAAGTAATAAAGAAGGGAATTTGTGTATGATATTTGACATCATGAACGACTTTTCTTTCTTGAAGAAAATCACATCGATCCATTTTTACAGTATTATCTTCAAATATAAGGGCATTTAATTGACCGCCAAATTTCACTATATTGCCACCATCTATACTATAAATATTATGTTTTGCATCATAAATAGGATCAAAAGAGGCAATATGCGTACAATATTCTGTCACAGGCATATGGCCTACTACGACATTCTTTTTGAAAATCTCATTTGTTTCTAAAAAGAAGGGATGTGTCATAACTTGTTTAAAATCGGTTCCATAATTTTCGTTTGATTCAATACCCGCATGCACATAAATATGGTCTTCATCTTCTAAAACATGAGGTAAATCATTTAAGAAACATAATTCTTTTAAATAATGCTTTCTTAGAATCTGACAAACATTTGCCATATTACTATTATGTGTAATCTCAAAATTTAGATTTCTTGCCATTTCATGAATCAAACTTTCTTTACGAAAACCAAGCACATGTCTTAAAAAATCTAAGCGATACGAATAAAGAACATTCTTCGCAATAAAATCACAATTTCCCATGATACAATGTACATCTTCATTTTGTACTTGGTGCATAATATAATGTAGGGTATCTAGATTTCTTTTTCCTTTTTCAATTAAATCTCCTAAAAGAATCAAACAATCTTCATTGGGCTTATAAGAAATTTGATCTAATAATTTTAAATATAGATCTAAATTTCCATGGATATCACTAATGACAATCTTACGTTTAGCTTTTGTTTCAAGCTTTTGAATCACTACACTTCGATTCATTGTACCAAGAAAGGAAGGAATGTATCACATTCTTTTTCCCAGTCTTCCTCACAATGTCTTCCTTCAGGAATTACATTGTACAAGACGTTGACTCCTTTTTTAGATAGGGCATTGCCAATTTCTGTACAAGCCTTTGTTTGCCAAACAAATTCATGCATCAAGCTTGTTTCATTTGAACCCCAAGATAGATAGATAGAAGTGTTCTTTTGAATATGACTTTGATGGATATCTTTCAGAATCGCATCCATACTTTCTAATACATAAGGAGAAATCACAATGGCCTTTGAGTATACATTGGAATAGGCATAGGCTGCATATAAAGCCATTAAACCACCACAGCTACTTCCACCAATAAATGTATTCTTTCTTGTTTTTTTGGTTCTATAGTGATCATCTACATATGGTTTTAATTCATGTACGAAAAAATCCATCGTTTCTTCTCCTTGACCTTCAAAAGAGCCATATTCCGGATCATAGAAAGAGTAAGGAGCGTATTCCTCTAAGCGATTATTTCCAACATGGCTACATTCTTGTCCAACAACAATCATATCGATACCTAGCTTTTCTATATGTTGTTGAATATGAATAGCCTTGCCATAAGTGGCATGTGCATCTAAAAAGATATTGTGTCCATCAAAGGCATATAAAACAGGATATTGTTTATTACTTGTTTCATAATCATCGGGTAGATAAATAAAGATTTTTCTTGTTTCATTAAGCTTTGTCATGAAAAGTTCTTTTTCAACGATCATAATCGGTCCTTCCTTCTTAATGCAGTCTTAAAGAATTCATCTCGCCTTGCAGGACTTGTAAATTTGGCAACAATTGCGACATCGCCCATCGCAGCCGCAAAAGCTTCAGGAAGATATAAGACTTCAATCATATCTTCTTTAAACATCTCTACCACTTCTTTTACTGTAAAACGATATTTGATGGAGTTTCTTCTTCCTACAAAACCAGCCGAATATCTTCTAAGCTTTGAATAAGAAGCACTTTGTTTCAAGATGACTTCGGCCCATAAACGATAAACATCCAATTCTCCGGCATAATTCATTAAATCCGGACAGAATCCTCCTGGTGGTCTGAAATTCACTTCTAAACCAAAGATACGTCCCTTTTCGCCTAAACCTTGCACATCATGATTCAATCGAAAGAATTCGCAATGGAAGAAGCGATTCTTAATTTTAAACGCATGGATTGTTCTTTGTACAATGTCACGACATTCATCACTGATCTCAAAAGTTGTATAACAACCAATACTTTGTTGGTAAAGAACAGAATCCATACAATTACCAACATATTCTAAACTGTTTAAATAGCGAATATCCCCATTTTCATCACAAATACCATCTAAGGTAAAGACATCTCCATCGATATATTGTTCTAGAATCATCACATGATCCTTTGTCTGCATATATACCGATTCTAATTGTTCAGCATTCATGATCTTGTAAGTCATGCTTGCACCTACTCCGTGATCGGGTTTCATGACTAATGGATAGCCTACTTGTTTGGCAAAATCTAAGCCATCTTTAAGTGTATGTAGTACTCTATAATCTGCCACAGGAACATTAGCTTCTTTATAATATTTTTTCATTTGTGACTTGCATTGAAGTTCTTCAATTCTTTTTAGAGAAAAACCTGTTTTCACATTGAAATCATCACGAAGACGTGCATCTAAATCCAACCAAGCCTCATTGTTGGATTCAATCCAGTCAATCTTTCCATACTTAAATGTAAAATAACCACAAGCTTTGACCATTTCATCATAATCATGGAAACTTTTTACGACATAGATCTCGTCACAATATTCTTTTAATTCTTGTTTCAATTGATTGTAGGGTGTATCGACAATGGCTAAAACTTTAGCCCCATTTTCTTTTAAGCCCCTACAAAACATCCAGTAGCTCTCTGGATAGTTTGGTGAAATCACCACAAAATTCATAATCTTAATTCCTTTCTGCCATCATTTGACTGATCGCAATTACAGTCTTACCATCATCAATCTTTCCGTTTCTTGTATACTCAAAGGCAGTTTCTAAATCCAGCCACAAAGTATCAATTTCTTCATCTTCATCTAAGCTAAGTTTTATATCTGCTTTTCTTGGGTTGATTGCTTTATAAATCCAGATTCTTTCATCGCAAAAGCCTGGGGTGGATACAAAACTTAATAAAAGTTCTAGCTTATCACAAGCCATACCCGTTTCTTCATTTAATTCACGAAGACCACATTCCATTGGATCTTCACCATATTCGAGTTTACCCGCCGGAATTTCTATTGTTTCTTTACCAATAGCCGGACGCTCTTGCCTTACAAGTAAGATCTTACCATCAACGATACAAATCACACCTACACCACCTGGATGACGGATGATGTCTCTTTTATAGGTTTTATTCTTGATTTCAACATCTTTTTGGACTAAATCAAAAATAATTCCATTATATATTAATTTTTCTTCCATAAATTACCTCTTTTTTCTTTTAATTATAGCACAAAAAAACACTCCGAAGAGTGTTAGTTGATTTGATCTAAAAAGCTTTCTGTAATCGCATTCGCAATCTTTTGTTGGAAAGTTTCATCCGTTAATTTTGTGTAGTCTTCACTATTGCTTAAATATCCAAGTTCTAATAGAATCGAAGGAATTTGACTATCATATAAGATAGGGAAGTTTTCATAATGATCCGAATCAATACCTTCAAATTGCGATAGGTTGATGGAATTCATGGTTTGGGCAAGTTTTTTGGCAAGCTGAATCATATTATCGTTAGGCTGCGTAAAAATGGAGTAGCCTTTGGATAGAGAATCCGAGCTTGAATTCATTTGAATAGAAATCAAATACTTTGCCTTTTGCGAGTTGATTGAAGTAATGCGATCTTCTGTAGAAAGAGAAGAGTCATCACTTCTTGTATACACGACGTTATATCCCACCGAAGCTAGACTGTCTCCAATCTTCTTGGCAATAATCAGGTTTAGATCTTTTTCACTCGTATGTCCATCACTTGTATATCCTGCATCACTACCTCCATGACTTGCATCAATACAGATGACAGCTTTCGATTTACAGCGCGAATTGTCAACTGTATCATTGGTAATAATTGTCGAATTCGTTTGTTCAGGA
>NZ_JANFYN010000055.1 GCF_024460475.1 Holdemanella sp. MSK.7.32
AATATTGTACATTCTTAAATGATCAAAACTGTACATTTTTAAGTTGACATTTATAAGTGTTCTTTATACAAAAATTCTAACAAGTACGAATTAAAAAACACAGTCTATTAATGATTTAAAATACATGATACAATTTAAAGGTAGTCAATAAGTATGTGTCCTCGTACTTAGCTTTTGCTAAGTCTCGGACGTTTACTTTTGAAAAGTTCATGATATAATTCAGGTAGGCAAAAATCACAAAATTGTGCCACGTTAAGGAAAACCGACCTAGTCACTCGGTTTTCCTTTTTTTTGCAAAAAAAGAGAGTGGGTAGTCAGTCCACTCTTTTATGCTCTGTTGTCCGGTCGTTTCTGTTGAGCCATTTGTAGATGTAGTAGGCAACCATACTTGCTCCAACAGAGACTAAAAAGTTGAAGAAAAACTCTGACACGTTCTTTTTCATAGGATTACCCACATAAAAGCTTTATAAGACTATGTAGAACAATTCCAACTACAATACCGATTCCAAAAATCTTCTTATCATCCATGAGCGTCACCGTCCTTTCTTTTTAACCATGGATAAATAATCTATATACAAACACTTATAATACCTGCAAGTACATATTGTTCGATTGGTTGTTTATGAAATCCTAACAATCTTCTTAAAAGTTGAAACAGCCAATAACCATTCACTACCCACTTCACCCAACTATTAGATTTCATTTCCATAGCATCAGTTTTTATATCTTTACAGATTCTTTTAGGTTTAAATACACTTCAGCTCTTGTTGCTTCTGGATAAGGTAGTACAAATAGAATTCCAATTCCACAACAAATTAAACCTAGAATGATCCATCCGATAAATGATAAATCTAAGACAAATAGATCCATCTTTTGTCCAGTCGTCATTTGTTTAGACAAAGAGAAGACTTCATCAGCCGAAAGATTTGGATTTTCTGCCAATAGGTATGGAATCATAGAATATTCGTAAGCCTTAACAAATCCGGGAATTATGAATAGTAACAACCATAGTAGGGTTTTTAAATCCATTAAAAACATGATTTTTACAACATTTAAATAATTACCCTTGAACCCTTTAAAGATTTCACCAAGTTCAGGATTCTCATCATGATTCTTAATAAAATATCCATTTTTTCCAACTACGATGACATTACCAATAAAGATTGTATAGAGGATTCCAAGAATACTGGCAACAGAAATGAATGAATAAAATATAAGTTCAAAATTAGATGAATAAAATATAGGCTGAGAATCATAAGAAAGATTGTTTGAAGTAAAGTCTTGTACTCTTTCAATAATGGTTGTTTTTTCACCTGTCAATATTGATGCGATCAACGTAACCACAAACATCTTCCAATAATTTCTTTTCATGATTTGTTTAGCTTGTTCTTTAACTTGTTGTCGATTCCGCATATTATTTCACCTTACTTTCTTTATACTTAATGTCGATTCTTCAATTTTTTTGTTACACCCTATGCCTAGAATGCAGCACTTTTAAGATTGCAATCTTTTTTCCAATTCTTTTAATATATCATTGGCTTCTTTGACATCATTAAAATACTTATCACTATTAAATAACACTTTTTCCTTGGAAACATAGATTGGTAATACACTATTATCTTTTAGAACAACTTTAATACCAACATACATCATTGGTTCTACTGCACCCGCCATAAATGTAGCTCCACCTAAAATTGTATGTGTAAATGGTTTTGTTTTACCTTTGAAATTTGCATCTTCGTTTTGAATGGAAAGCTTTTGAATATCATTATATAAACAACTCGCTCCACCATTTACTTCTAATCTTTTTTCTTCATCATGAAATTTCACACACATTTTTAATCATCTCCTCTATTTTCTTTGCAATCTTACGATCTTGTATGTACTGATCTGTATTGACCATTGTCTTTTCTTTCGACACATAAATAGCTAATACAGTTTCATTCTTTAAAACAATCTTTACTCCAACATACAAATATGGATTCTGTAATAAGCCAGATGGTAATGGTCCACCTGGAAGCACAGCTGTAAATGGAATTCCTTTTCCCTTATATTTTGCCTTTTCATTTAAAACAGATACTCTTATCACATCATCATAAGAGTATTTTCCCTGTGTTCCAGTAACAATCTCAAATTGTCTGCAAGAATCATCAAATTTAACATATTCATTTAAATCCATAAGTTTGGCCTCCTTACCATTTTCAATTCTTCAAATACGCACTTATACTTCTTCCATATATTTTGCCTTAAACGCAATACAACTTATCTCTTTTCCAAACAATCCTTTGGATTCCACACGCCCAAGCCCATATGCCCAGAATGTGACAGTTTGACCTTCTTTAAAATCAAATTCTTTATTGTAATCAAGCACACAAACATAAGACTTATCATCAAAGATATTGATCATATATCCTCTAAAATCTTTATCATCTACACGAGCTATGATTTTTCCTGTATATGTCAATTTCTTTCCATACCACTTAGAATGTGTAACCTCTAAATCCGATTGATCCGGTGATTGTGACTCTGCCTTAAAGGATGCTTCATCCACTTCACTGCACTCCACTGAAATCGTACTTTCTAAGCCTTGAAATTCAACAGTAACCTCTGAAGTCTTTCCAGCTTCTAATGTGACAGGCTTTTTGATAGTCCAGCCTTCCGTAATGAATTCTTTTGTACCATCCTCATAATAGGCCCATACACCAATCTTCGACTTATTATCTATAGTTTCATTCGCTTCTGCAAAACCCGTATATAAGGCTGTCATATTCTCTAGCTTTTCCTGACTAACCTCTACTTTTTCATTATTTGGTGTTATATTCGAACATCCACAAACCAAGAATACACTTAGCAATGCCGCTGCATACTTCTTCATAGGTCCACCTCCTCTTCTATATTATCTTGTAGTCTTGGAAGCTTATTATCTATAATCCTACTTTGCATCTGGATATGTGTCTTCAAATTTATCGGCATATCGATTGTGCTTTTTATACTTGAAGAACATAACGACCAAGAAAACAACAGCTACTACACCTAATACGTAAACTAACCAATCTAATGTCATATTACTATGTCCTCCTTTTCTAATTTCATATTAACATGTCTGAAATCGTTTTCATACAGTTTTTTATTCATTTTCAACCAAACGTATCATTTGTTATTTTCTTACGTAAAATACATGAATCAATGAATCGTTCAATACTAAATTTCTATTCAAAAAAGACTGTTACACATTGCTGCAACAGTCCATCTTTTATATTGGATTCAATCAAATATGATTATATCCACAATTCCAAAAGAATATAGATTACAACTCCAACTATAATACCAATTCCAACCTTCTTCTTATCATTCTTTGCGTAGATCGAATTAAAGATTTCAAATGATAAAAATCCAAGCAGAAAAAATATATTCTTCGAAAAATAGTAAATCAAGAAACACACTACAAATAAGCCTATACAAATCATCCCTTTAGAATATTCCACCATGGATTTATGTCCTTGATTTAATGATTCATTATCCTTATTCAATTTATCAATAATTTTTTTCTGTTTATCATTCATAATCATTACCTATACTTTCTTCGTAGCCAGATATAGAAAGCGAGTGCACAAATCACGATTATACCCGCAAGTCCATATTGCACTATTGCCTGTTTATCACCTAATACTCTTCCTAGAAATTGTGCAATTCCATAACTACACAATAAACATAAAGCTACACACTTCATCCAGAAAGTAGATTCCTTCTTTTCTTTTGGAGTAGTATCCAACAAGTCTTCATCTAAATATTTTTGAAGATCTTCATTCATATCTTCCTGTAGTCTTTGAAGTCGATTCTTTTTCATATTATTGTCTCCAAAACAATGTAGTTTTTAAATAAGACACATGAAACGCAAATATCAATAAGATGATCAACAATATAATCTCTCCATAATAGATATATTTTTCTTTGTATCTAAAGTCATACAATGGTTTATCCAAATATACACGACCATCTACTTGTACTAATAATTGAGAATGTACTAAAGCTTCTATTGCATTCAAATCAAACTTAGAAATCTCAATTGCCCTTTCTTCATTAAATATTCCATTCTTAATGAAATATCGAATGACTTTGAATTTATTTGCTAAATTGCTCATACGCATACACAAAAAATCCAATATCTGCAATACACATCATTTCTTGTAAGTAATCATGGATATACAACCCATAAGTAGCTCCACCCGCAAGTAGAACAACCATAGAAATGAGTCCCCATTCAAGAAAGCTCATCTGAAACACGAATTCCATCACAAGTACTATGATGCATATTACGCCTATCCTCGGATTTATCCCCCTCTCTAGTTTTCAGAATTTGTTTTACCTCTTCTTCCGTCATTTCAACAGGAATCAATGGAATAAAGACGTTCTTATTATTCTTTTTTCTCTGCCTCTTTTTCATAATCTTACTTTGCGTCTGGATATGTGTCTTCAAATTTATCGGCATATCGATTGTGCTTTTTATACTTGAAGAACATACCAACTAAGAAAACAACTACTACTACACCTAATACGTAAACTAGCCAATCTAATGTCATCTTACTATGTCCTCCTTTTCTAATTTCATATTATCATAGTTGTAACCGTTTTCATACGTTTTTTTATTCCATTTTCATCCAACGTATCAAATGGTAAAAAAAACGGATATACAATGTATCCGTTCACTTGAATTATTTATCTTTCTTACTCATTCTTATTCTTTTGAATATTTCATACTGACGCTGTAGCTCTGTCTCTTCATCAATAAACATTCCTTTTGCCTCTAGTATTCTCTCAATTGCTTGAGATGGATCCATTGTATGATATGGTAAAAACAATCCTCTCAATTCTTTTGGTTTTATAATTTTGTAAACTTGTGAAGAAGATAAATCGTAGGTAAATGAAAAATATCTATAAATATATCCAATCCAATACATTTCATTATGCGTATATTTTACAGAACCATAATCAGTAGCACCATATTCTTCGTCTACTAACGTTAAAATATCATTTGCCTGAATATTACTATCTAAAATCGATTGATTATCCAATCTTTTTGCAATCTTACTTTTCATAAATCGCCTAATAAATATTTCTGAACTTGACTCCATCTTATCAATAGAATTTTCAAAAGCTTTTGCCTGAAGCTCGCACAAAAGCAACCCATCCCTATTTATTTTCTTTATATCCCTCATGCATCGCACCTCCTTTTATACTAGGATTTCATCGATATACTTTCCTTTTCCTCTATATTGTTTTCTCGCTAATTTAACCTTATTATCTCCTAATCTTGACTCTTCTAGTCGAATATTTTTATAGTATTCTTTTTCATTAACCGAAATATAGCATCGCTCTAATGGTTTAATCTGAGACAATGACTTTTGAGTTTTAAAAATATATTGCATCCCAAGATTTGTTGCAGCCAAACAATGCTTACACTGTTCATCTGTAATCTCGCCATCGATAAAAGAATTAATAATTTGAAACATACGATTATCAGCAATAGGAGCAATTATATAATCACAATCCTTTGTATCTTCTATAAGTTTTTTTATTTTAGGATGATTTTTATATTCATCAAGTGCACCTCTATAGTACGCAATTGTCATCATCCATTCTTGATCCACTTTATATCTCTTGCATTTCAAATTACTGTCATCAAAACAAAAATAATATACAGAAGAATGTTCAAATCCTGAAACAAAAGAAATAGCTTGTTCATAGCTTTCACCTGTATAGAATCCTTGTCCAAAATCATTATTATATCGACCTTTATGAATGTCTATATCCCCAACTATTTCACTTTTTGCTCCATGGAAAAGTAATTTTTCATTTTGAGTTAAGTCATCTCGATAGAGCATTTCCTTTAATCTGTTAATTTTAAGATTTTGTGCAAACGCAAAAGCATATACACCCTCCAAAAAATTTGCTGATGCATCTAAATCATCTAATTCATTTCTTGAAACAGTAACCTGCTCAACTCCAATCTTATCTGCAAATTCGCTTTGTGAAAGTCCTAAAATTTCTCGAATTGACTTCAAATCCTCTGAAAACTTATATTTCATCCTACTCACCATCCAACTTGTTTATAACATATTACTTAAACAAGTTCAATATAAACTTGTTTATATCACATTACTTAAACAAGTTTTATTCACTTTTTCAAACAATCTATGTTTTAGACATCGATAATGTCAATTAAAATGATATGGTTGGCTTGAACGAGGGACTCGACATGAACAAGAAAATAATGGGGTATTTTAAATCTATCCAAACATTTATCCGAAGTTTATTCTATAAACAACAAGAACAAACTAAACAGAATAAGTGCACACTTCAACAAGAAAAGTATTTAAAGATTGGTGCGAATATTTGTAATATTGGATTCAAATCTAAACATGCATATGAAGATTGGCAAGAAGATATTTTTAATCATATATCTGTCGGTGATTTAGTATATTGCACAATGCCAGTTACAGATAAAGCTTTAAAAGCCATTCCTGAAGGACACACAACAAGGCCTTTCTTAATTGTGAAAAAAGGAAAGGATGAACTCTATGGATATGCATGTGCTACACATCCTAAACCATTAAGATCTTACGAGAAACATATATTCACCAATGAAGTATATGATTCTCAAAACGCTCGATACAAAGATTCTGTTGTGCAATTTGATTGTGCTTATGTCATTCCAATTGCAAATATCCAATATATCTATAAAGAATTGGATGAATATTGTGTCCGTCAAATTGCCAGAGAATTAAAAGCTTATGCCAATATTCGTAGAAAATCTATATTAAATTTTGATATGGAAATACCCATTCACAAGGGTGATATCTTTAAAATCAATAAATCATACTATTACTTCAATAATATAAAGGATAGTAAATACAAAATGTATAAGTGTATAAATGGTGGTGACTTAACTGATTCTAAATATTTTAGATTCAAAAACATTCCACGCTCTATGGATTTCTCTAACACATATACATTTGAAGATTTAGATATTAACACATTGATTGAAGTATCCTGTACTTGTCGAAATGATTGGGTAAATAAACAATTGAATAAACCTAAGCCGAAAGAAAAGAAGAAACAATACGAACGTAAATTAACACCTGGAACAATCCTTTTTGAAGAACCATGGATCATCTACTTATTTGATTGTGATAACACATCTTATGGTATTGACTACCACAAATTTAAAAATCATATATGTGAACTTATTGAATTTAAACTCGGCATGGATAAAGCTACTCATATTGTATTTACCGAACAACAATGTGCTTCAATCTATAAAGCTTTGATTGAACAAAATAATATTCATTCAGATTATTTAAAGAAACGTTTAAATTCCATTGAAAATACAATGCTACTTCCTTATGAATTAGAATATCCAGTTGGAACCATTTTGGAAAGTCGCTTTGATGAAATTAAATATGTGTATCTATATACCTACAACAAGAAAAAGTTTGGTTTAAAAATCAATTCTAAAAATCATAAAAACAAAGTTGTTCCAATCCATGTCAAAGAATTAGATGTTGTTGATCAATTACGGTTTGAATGCATGAAAGAAGAATTAAAGATCATTCAAAAAACAGCTTTGGATGTTGTGCGAAATATTTTAAGGGACATTGAGAAAAATTTAGTTAACAACGATTCAGACCATTCTATTTCATTTAGTCAAAAATATCCAATCGGCACTGTACTATCTTGCGCATACAATGAATCTGAAGAATATATGTATTTATATACAATTAATGATATACACTATGCAATCTATTTAGAGGATGCATGTGAAGGCGTTTATATTGTTGAGCCGATTATCATATTTGACTATAAGCCAAATGGGGAATTGGTCGATGAAGATACGAAAGAAATTTTAACGGGCATTTTAGAAACAACGCAAAGACTAAACACCTATAATTGTACAAAAGCATTATTAGAACAACTTTAAACAAAAGAAAAAGCAGTTTAATGACTGCTTTCTTTCATATATTCAAAATATTCTCTACCTACTTTATTCTTCTTCCAGTTTTGTAGAATCTTGAAACCAGGATATGAGAAGATGACCTCACATAGTGTTTCTACAATCATACCTGTAAAGGCACACACAACACATTGTACCAATGTCCATCCAAAGAATTGGTGTGACACAATCAATGCGAACGTTAGATTGTCGCAAAACTGACCAATACCCGTAGATACATAAGAGCGGAATGCATACGATTTAAAGTTACTGTTGTTGTTAGAAATCTTTCCTAACATGGAATTCGTATAGTTATTCACAATGGCAGAAACAATAAACGCAATTGTACTTCCAAATAGTACATACCAAGTACCACCAATTGTTCCGTCTAATGCCCCATTAATAATGGCTTCTGATCCTTCTACATAGGATTCACCCCATACACCAGGAATCTTTGATGCCAAGAAAAAGACTAGGCACATACCTAAATTCACCAACACCGCTACAAGTGATGCTTGTGTTGCAGCTTTAGGGCCAAAATGTTTTGTGATGACATCCATACATAAGAATGAAAGCCAGCTTACCACAATTCCACAATCTAGTGCCATAAAGCTAAATGGCAAGTTAATACTTTTGTTTGCCAAAAGATTCATAGTGATGACCGAAACAATAAAAAGTGTCATCGTAAGTGAAGGTATACTTCTTAGTAATACACTCACTTCTTTAACTTCCGTTTTAATTCTATTCATTTTTTACCCTCCTGTTTTTTTAAAGATGGTTGGGAAGCAAAACATCTTTGTTCAAACCATATAAGTCTAATATGTTTTTAATTATTTGTCAAAGTTTATATCACTTATGCTATGATTAATTCCGGTGATATATATGACTTTAAAACTATACGAACAAGAAGGCTACCAAACAACATTTCATGCCCATGTTGTTTCATGTGTTAAAAAGAATGAATTATATGACATCATCTTGGATCAAACGCTTTTCTTTCCTGAAGAAGGTGGACAAACATGTGACAAAGGAACGTTGAATGGCATTGAAGTAGTGGATGTACAAATCATAAATGATGAAATTCATCATTATACTCATTCTGCATTAAGTGGGGATGTACAAGGTATTATTGACTGGACTCATCGCTACACCAATATGCAACATCATACAGGAGAACATATTCTTTCTGGTTTAATGCACAAAGAATTTCATGTGGATAATGTAGGATTTCATTTAGGATACAATGAAATTACAGCTGATTATGCGATGGATTTAAATAATAATCAAATTAAAAGAATTGAAGCTTTAGTGAATTCTGTCATCTTTTCAAATAAACCTGTTAAAACCTATTACTTAGAGGATTATTCCAACATTGAATATCGAGCCAAACTTGACTTAGCCAAACCACGCCTTGTCGAAATTGAAGATGTAGATTTATGCGCATGTTGCGCACCCCATGTAAAAAGTACGATTGAAGTGGGATTGTTTAAAATCATTAAATCGATGAAGATCAAAAAAGGCACACGCCTATTCTTCCTATGTGGAAAACTTGCCTATGAAGACTATGTCTTAAAACATGATCAGTCTATTCAAATCTCAAATCAATTGTCTTCAAGCATTGATGCTTTATCATCCAATGTACAACGCATATTAGATGATAATTATGCTTTGAAACAAAGAATCAAACAATTAAATAAAGAGATGATTGATCACTTAATTATCGAACATAAAGAAAACCAAATCGTTCTATGTGATGAACTCGATCGAGATACACAATTGTATTACTACAATAAGCTTGTATCTTTTAGCGACAACTATGTTTTACTTGTTTCTAAACAAAAAGATAATTATCGTTTTATGACCAACTCTAAAGACATATTCTTACAACTCAAAGAAAGACATCAAGTTCGTGGTGGAGGAAAAAATGATTTCTTTCAAGGAACGCTAGATACAGTTAATGAGCAGCTATTTGATTAGCTGCTCATATTTTTTGTATAGCGAGTGTATTTAAAGCCTCTGAAATATCTTCTTTCGATAAACATACCATTCTATGATTGGCATCATAATAATCAAACTTTTTAATGAAGCTCATTAAATCACGATACTTCACAAGGCTGTCATTCATAAATACATACCACTCTTCTATTCCCTCAATTTGATTCAATACCACATATGGCTCTACGGGAAGAATCGTTAGTATATCAGCTCCTAATGCATACATACCAATTCTTCTACCATGTGCATTATAGATTCTTGGCGTGGCATAATATGCATCCAAAGCTTGTTGATTATGTAGATATTGCCCAAACAAATCTAAATCTGTACCAAAATCATTCAATTCATTTTCCCCAATTGAAATTGGATGAAGAATGCCAAAGATTTCAAAATACTTATGATCCGATAATTTACTCTTCAAGTCCATAAGTGCATCGGCACTCGTTCTTTTATCATATACCATCTGCAAATCGATATCCTTTATGTCCATTAGCCAATCGTCTTTCACAAATTCAGTGGTATCCATATATTCACAATATACTTTTACTAAATAATAAAACAATTGAATTTCATCCATACTTGTAGGAAGACTTAAATTCAAACAAATATCATGATTTTGAATATAGATTTCAATCCCTCTTTGAAGATATTTGCGATCAAACAAGATCGTATGATCCCCTATTTGATTTGGAATTAATTGACAATTTCCATCCATAACCCCAAAAGATAAGTGAGACATTTTAACTAAATCATCGATTATAAACTTTTTTCTACGAAAGAAACCCTTCTGCATAATACGAATATTCACAGACATACAAACACCTGCTCTCTACCAAAATCATACACTGAAACAAGCGTTTTTTATAGCTAAAACCATTTTTTCTTTTTAAAGTAAATCACTTCTAAAATAATGATCAATATACAAACTCCTATCACAATGAAATATCCATAGGAAGTATCTAATTCCGGCATAGCCTTAAAATTCATGCCATACCATCCAGTAATTAAAGTGAGTGGCATGAAGATGGTTGTTACAATCGTTAAAAACTGCATGATTTGATTCTGACGCATCTCCACTTGTGTCTGATGCATTTCGCGAAGTTGCATAGAATACTCTGCCAAACGATCCGTGACATTCGATAGACGTGTTAGTCTTTTCTCTAGTGTTTCAAAATGTGTATCATTATAAAATTCCTGCAAGTTTTGTACCACTTCAATCATCTGATCATAATACGAATCAAAAGCACTTATCGTTTTCCTCATTTCAAAGATTTGCGACTCATAATGAGATCCCGTATGCGACATTAACTGATCTTCTATTCTTTCAAGTTTCATTTCTAATTTTTGAAGAAACTCCATATCCTCTTGAATCAATATATTCATCAAATTTAGAATACATTCACTAGGCTTATTCCCTGAAATCTTTTGTTTAAAAATATGTTCTGGATCGCAAACCAAAAAATCACTATCATTCAATTCAAAACTAAACATCTTCTTATTCTTAGATTTTGATTTGGAAGGAACCCAAAAAGAACCCGATAGCCGTTGATTCTCTTTATGCACTCTACAATAATGAATATGATTTAAACGCTTTTCATTTATTACCTCTATCTTCATAATTTCCCCCTTAAAAAAGAATACACCATATAGGTGCATTCTTGTAGTTATTCAATTGGAATAAATTTATTTTCTTCGACTTGTTTAGGTGCTTCCTTAGGAACAACGATCTTCAATTCACCATTGTCAAAGGATGCCTTGACATCTTCCTGATGAATACCTTCACCAACATAGAAGCTTCTTGAATAAGATCCACTAACACGTTCTTTACGAACAACACGACCCTTTTCATCTTTGTCTTCTGTATTTGAACCATGCGTAGCACTAACCTTCAAATATCCATCCTTCAATTCCATCTGGATATCTTCCTTTTTAACTCCAGGAAGTTCCATGCTCATTTCATAGTTTCCATCTTTTTCCACAATATCTGTCTTCATGACATCACTGGTTGTATTTCCTGTAAAGAAATCATCAAATAAATCAAACATTGGATAGTACTTCATAAATATCGCCTCCTGATACCTTATTCAATAGGGATAAATTTGTTTTCTTCAATCTGTTTAGGTGCTTCCTTAGGAACAACGATTTTCAATTCACCATTGTCAAAGGATGCCTTAACATCTTCCTGATGAATACCTTCACCAACATAGAAGCTTCTTGAATAAGATCCACTAACACGTTCTTTACGAACAACACGACCCTTTTCATCCTTGTCTTCTGTATTTGAACCATGCGTAGCAGTTACTTTCAAATATCCATCCTTCAATTCCATCTGGATATCTTCCTTTTTAACTCCAGGAAGTTCCATGCTCATTTCATAGTTTCCATCTTTTTCCACAATATCTGTCTTCATGACATCACTGGTTGTGTTTCCTGTAAAGAAATCATCAAATAAATCAAACATTGGATAGTACTTCATAAATATCGCCTCCTGAT
>NZ_JANFYN010000056.1 GCF_024460475.1 Holdemanella sp. MSK.7.32
TCAAAGATCAATTTAAAACTAACTAAAAAATCTAGTCGTTTTATATTTTCAAACTATTTCATAAAAAAACTACTTGAATTTTATATAGTTAGCTCCCCTTTAAATATTTACCTTTCTATTGTAGAATAAAAACATCATTTCGTCCAATCAGAAAGAGGTACTTATGAAACTTATATTTTTAGACGCCGACGGCACCCTATTTCATCACGAAGGCTATATTCCGGATAGTGCCATCAAAGCTTGTATTCAAGCCCAGAAAAACGGACACAAAGTCATTCTATGCACAGGAAGACAGCGTATTGAAATCTTTGGCCCGATGCTAGAAATTGACTATGATGCCATTATTGCCGGAAGTGGGGCAACCATTGAATGTGAACACAAAATCGTAGAAGAAAATGCACTCAAAAAAGAAGAAAGCCAATACCTTTCAAACTATTTATTAAAAAACAACATTCCTGCAAACTTTGAATGTTCTAATGGTATTTATGCCACTCAATATACAAAAGACACGATGTTAAAAATGGTGGAAGAACAATGTGCCGGCAAAAGTGAAGAAGAAAAAGCCAAACATGGCCATACCATTCTAACTAGCCAAATCACAGTTGTAGAAAATATAAAAGACCTTGTCTACAACAAAGTCTCCGTTATTGACAATGGGAAAACACCATACAAAAAGATCCAACAAAATCTATCCGACAAATACGATGTGATTCCGGCAACCTTTGCGCCACTAGGAAAAGAGAGTGGAGAAATCACTTCCTACCACATCAATAAAGCCACAGGCATGGATGCCGTAATCAAATACTTTCATGCCGACATTAAAGATACGATTGCACTTGGAGATGGCTTTAATGATATTCCTATGTTTGAAAAAGCACATCTAAGCATCGCCATGGGAAATGCTCCACAAGAAATCAAAGACAAAGCAGATCGAATCACAACATCACTAGATGAAGATGGTATATATCATGCCTTTAAAGAATTGAATCTAATTTAAAGAATATCCTATAGAAATCATATACGATTTCTATAGGATATTCTTTGCCTTCAATTACCGCATAGTTTCCAAAACACATTTGATCAGACACTTCCATCACAGTATATTCATTGATTTCAATTTGATTTATTATTCTCATAAGCAATTCTAAAATAATCCAAATAAGCTTTATATTTATCTTGTGCCGACAAACAAGTATCCATCAGATAGCCTCTTTCATAATCCCATTCTTTCAAGCCGCGATAATAAAACATTTTCAACTGATCATCGATTATAAATGGGACAATATTATATTTCAAACATTCTTTAAATAAAATCAATCTTCCAACACGACCATTTCCATCTTGAAATGGATGAATACGCTCAAACCTTACATGAAAATCGAGTATATCTTCAAAAGTCTTTTCTTTTTTACCATTATATTCTTTTAACAATTCCTTCATTCTACCTGGAACTTCTTCAGGAAGTGCTGTATTCATTCCTCCAACTTCATTTGGTACCTTTTTATAGTTGCCGACCACAAACCCTTCTTTTCTTAAATCACTTGTACCATTCTTCAAAGTCAAGTGTAAATCTTTAATAAAATTCTCGCTCAAAGTAGTCTTGGCATGATCAATAATCATATCAATACATCGAAAGTGATTTGCCGTTTCAAGTACATCATCCACATTCAACACTTCATTTTCTACACCAATCGTATTTGTTTCAAAAATATATCGAGTTTGATCATGACTCAAGCGACTTCCTTCAATATGGTTTGAATTATACGTTAAATCAATCTGTGTTTTATGATAAATCCCACCAGAATACTTGTTTATCTTTTGTTCCTTCAAGATATCCAATAAAGTAACAGGCTGTTCTTTCTTCTTGTTCGTACGAACAGGTTTTTTGGCATTTTCTGGAATTTTCCAAGTTTTACCGGCAATAAATGCACCATCTACACGATTCTGTGCACAATAATTTCGAACACTGCGCTCGGATATATCCCATTTTTTAGCTATTTCAGCCACTGAAAAATATCTCATAAGCAATCCTCCATCTAGTAATAGTATACCATATTATCGGCAATTTCTTATTACAGATACTTTATTATTCATTTATTTTTGCCGTTACAACGCAAAAAAAACGCCTAGATTTCTCTAAGCGTTTGTATGTTTTACTCTTCTACGATTTCACTCAAACGATCAATACCCACTTGGATACGACGTAATGTTTCATCTTTTCCTAAGATAAACGCAATTTCAATTGCTCCACCTGGAGTGAATTGTTTACCAGAAACAGCTGTACGAATTGGCCATAATACCTGTCCATTCTTCATTTCTAACTCTTTAGGAAGAGCTAATAAACATTCGTGCAATGCATCCATGCTGTCCCATTGATCAAAGGCTTCTAAAGTTTGCTTGCTGGCTTTTAAAGCTTTTAATGCAACTTCTGGAGTTGTCTTCATCTTCTTGTGACGATACATCTCTAAATCGTAATCAACTAATGTATCAAAGAAGTCAACACTTTCTTCGATTTGATTCAAGATATCAATGCGAGGTTGAATGATTTTGGCAATCTCTTTTAAGTTGTATGGTCCATGAACCGCTTTTTCCAAGTATGGACGAACTGTTTCATAATATGTTTCTTCATCCATATTTCTTAAATATACACCGTTCATCCAAGTCAATTTATCAATATCGAAAATGGCTGGTGATTTAGAAATACGGTGAATATTAAATACTTTGATCAACTCATCCAAAGTATAGATTTCCTGTTCTGTTTCAGGAGCCCATCCAAGAAGTGCGATATAGTTCATGATCGCATCCGGCAAATATCCCTTCGCAACAAGATCTTGGAAAGAAGCATCTCCATTACGTTTTGATAATTTGTGGTGTTCATCCTTCATTACAGGAGGTACGTGTACATAGGTTGGTCTTTGCCATCCATACGCATCATAAATCAAGTTGTACTTAGGTGTACTTGATAAATATTCATTTCCACGAACTACGTGAGAAATCTGCATCTGGTGATCATCAATAATGTTCGCAAAGTTGTATGTTGGATATCCATCCGATTTAATCAAGATTTGTTCATCCAAAACATCTCCATCCACTTCAATACGACCATATACTTCATCATCAAAATAGGTTTCACCAACATCTTTGATTGTTTGACGAATCACATAAGGTTCACCCGCATCCAATTTAGCCTGTACTTCCTCAGCACTCAAGTGCTTACAAGGATCATTGAACTTAAAAGAAATACCTAAGCTTTCAGCTTCTTTTCTTTGAGCCTCAATTTCCTCTTCACTACAGAAACAATAGTGAGCTCCACCTAATTTAATCAAGTCTTCCGCATACCCTTTGTACATAGGTAAACGTTCACTTTGAACATATGGACCAAAGTCTCCACCAATATCTGGACCTTCATCCCAGTTCAAACCACACTCTTTTAAAGTTTTATAAATAACATCTACAGCACCTTCTACCTTACGCTCTTGGTCAGTATCCTCAATACGTAATAAGAAGTCGCCACCTTCGTGTTTCGCAATTAAAAATTCAAATAAAGCTGTACGCAAATTTCCAATGTGCATATAGCCAGTTGGACTCGGCGCAAAACGAGTTCTAGTTTTATTCATAGTTATAATCATCCTTTCGCTCTCTATATAATAATACGAAACTACATTTCTTTCAAGATTCCTTCAATCAACTCTGACTTTTCTTTTCGAGACATTTGTTTAATTTTATATTCCAACTTTAAAGCCTTAGACTTCGACTCACAAGCCCTTACGTATACAAGCTTACAAGGCCTTCTAGACCGCGTATATTTTGCCCCCTTACCCAAGTTGTGCGTTTCTAATCTTTTATCTACATCCGTTGTATATCCCGTATAATATGTAGAATCCTTACACTCTAAAATATATACATATTGACCTTTTTCCATATGCCAATCATACCACAAGAAAAGAAAGTAGGAAAACACCTACTTTCTCAACTTTTTGTTGATCAAATGTAAAATAATCACAAGCGCAATTAAACCTAAAGTCACATACATATTACCATGATATTCAATTCCTGTTGGAACATGAATCTTCTTATTCTCAAACAAGAATTCATGATTCTCTACCTTTTTACCATCAATAAAGATTTCATCCTCCTTGACTTCCACAAATAAGACTTGATCCGATTTTTCATACCCATTAGGAGCCTTTGTCTCCTTTAAATACATCGCATCTTCACGCATTAAAATCGATAGCGTACCATTCCCTTTAAATGTCTTTAAAGATTCTGTACAATCCTTATCCTTAAAACTTGTAAACTCGATAGAATCCAAGATTTCATCCTTAGAATCTTTATCAATCTTTTTAATAATTAACTTCTCAAATGGACGATGCTTAGGATACATCAAAACATCATAGTTTAATGTATCCCCATCCCACTCTGGAACACTCACTAACATCGGACTCATTCTTTCATACTCGTTGATATTGACAGGATCAATAAAATACAATCCTTCTTCTACATCTTCAAGAACAGCTTTACCTTCTTCATCCGTGACAAGAGTTTGTCCAACAAGGGAATACCCACTTAATTTTGTACAAATTGCTTCCACTTCTTCAGCCAATAACTCTGTATTGAAGTCCACATCTAAATCTTGAAATTCTTCATTCAATACATAAAAGCCATCCACAAGCTTTGCGACTTGTACAACACGAAACTCAACATTCTCCTTCGAGAGTTCATCTACCGAATCCTGCAACTCCACGCTAATCGAGTTTGCGTTTATCGGCATAATACATGCCATCATCATTAAAATGATCAAACCAATTTTCTTCACCATTTCACCACCATTACACAAATTATTGGAATTAAAATAAAACACAATTCCCTAAAAGAATACGATTTACGCACTTCTTTCTCTTTCTTTTTAGGAAACACTCTTTTGGCCCTTACAACCAACCTTTTCGTATTGATCCCATACGGCGTACAAGTCACTAGACTCAACAAATCCCTATTCTTTTCAATACCCATATCCAAGATAGCTTCTGGCTCTACCACAATAGAATCCACCACCTCATAGACCAATTCTTTTTTACACACATGAATATAGATCAAATCCTTCTTCTTTAACTCATCCAAACGCGTAAAAAGCTTGGCACTAGGAAGGCCTCTATGACCAGTTAATATACAATGCGAATTCTTTCCGCCAACAGGAAGACTTGTAAAGTCAAAATGACCAATCCCACGATTTAATACTTCATCACTCGTTCCACGATAAATTGGTAAGTCTACATCGATCACTGGAATCTGGATGGTTGCGATTACGCTTGATGATAAAGTATTCAACATCGTTTCATACGCTTCTTTTTCTATACCCAAATACAAATTTTGATTGTAGTTCAACCCAGCATTAAAACTCGACTCTAATATGCCCTCATCCATTTTTTCTTCTTCTAAATAAAAACTTGAAATGACATTCTCTACACTTTGATGAAAGAAGAAATTTAAGATGAGTGGCAATACACAAATCAAGAAACCCAGAAAGAATAGAATCCTATTCTTCCCTTTTCTTCTTACATACATACACCATAATACCAGCACCCGTTAGTACACAGACAATCGTTCCCATAGATCCAGTGACCGGTAATTTAGAACCCGTTTGATTCACTACTTTTAAAGCTACACTTAAATCATTCGTACTCGCATTTAAATGCGTATTAAAACTTGTTGCCGATAGAGAAACCAATCCCTCTCCATTCGAAGTATAGTTATTTCGATCCGCTACAAATGTAGGGGTAATTTGAATCTCAATAGCTTCCTTTAATAAAGTATATCCATCCGGTGCCTTGATTTCCTTTAAATAATACGTTCCCTGATCTAAACCTTGAATCACAAACTCACCCTTTGCGTTGGATACAATCTCTTCATCTACACCATTTGAAACTACATATCCATTTGTGCTTTTCTTTACCTTTACTAAATCACTCAAATTCGAATCACGATACAACTTAAATGTAGCCCCATCAAGTTTGACATCCTTCTCATTTGTCTTTAAACCCCTCACCTGATATGTATAGCACACAACACTATCCCAAGGCGTTTGTCCTTTCGAATTCGTTTGCGGATCATTTGAGAAATTTAATCGTACCTTATTTTCAAAACCCTTTTTTGAAATCTTTGTGGCTGCCAAATCATTTAAATATGCATCATACGTAAACAAGATTGGATCTCCTTGACTACCAAGTCCTTTAAAATCATGGAATGTAACTTTAAATCCAGTTGAAGTCTTAGTAACACTATATTTATCAGCAGAAATAAGAGTATCCTTGACCTTTACTTGAATACTATCTTCTTTTAAAGATAAACTTGGATCCATTTCATCCTCAAACTCTAAAAAATAAGAAGCATATCCACTCATATCCGGCACTTTCGATTCATACTTATAGGGAATGTCCTGCATAATCTCAAAATCACCCACATCATTCCAACCTATATTGTTGTCATCTTCATAAATCTTCTTTACAATACTTGGATAATCCGACTTAATTTGAATCATTGCCTTAGGATTTGCCGTATTGACCATCGTCATAGAACTTGCCGCATGAGTATTGGATACATTGGTAATTTCATCAATCAAATAGAAACCATATTCCAACTTATCCAACGTAATATTTCCATTCACATCGCAACTCTCTACATTCACAATACGAGCTTCCATAGAAGATATCGCATTTTGAATCGATTCAATAAACGTACGATATTCACTTTGACTTCCTTCGTTATCTAAAGACATCATATATTCCACTACATCTTGATCCGATACCGTTTTAGATATACTACTTGATACAAGCTCCTTGATTTTAGATGCATATACGCTATTTAAAGTATAGTGAATCGAAGTATTGTCCTTTGAATTTGTCGCATCAAATAATTTATATACCTTAAACGACTTACCCTGCATGGATTGATTTTGATTTGCCTGAATCACAATACTCGCATTACCCTCATTAAAATTTGCCATTCCATGCACAACGGAAACACTTGTTTCTTTTGCACTCACAGGACTTGTGACCATTGCCAACATCAATAGTCCTGTATAAATTAAATTTCTTTTATTCATGATTTCTCCTCAACATTAAATAGGCACCTACAACCACACACACCAAACTCATACTAGAACCTGTATGTGGAAGCTTTGTCATTCTTTCATTCACAAACTCCAAGTTCACACTTCCATCCGCATATAAGCCATCTACTTTTTCTTGATCCACATACACATCATATTGTCCTTTAACCGGTATAAAATCCGTTTTTATACAATACACACGATCTATCTTTTGATAGCCACTTGGCGCCTTTATTTCTTTTAAATAATACGTTTCCCCATTCTTTAAATCCGCAAAAGATACAACACCATCAACCGTACTCTTCTCATCAATCTTTTCTTTACACTCACTGTCTTTAAATAATCCAAATACAGCACCATCCAGTAATTGCTGCATATTGTTTTTCTTTACGATCTTCAATTCAAAAGGATTCACCTTATTTGAAAATGTAATGACAGGATCCACTCCAGAAATACTTCCATCACGCAACACTTCAAATTCAATAGGCTGAATATCCAGGGCATACCCATCTAGAGTCTTAAACTCGGTTAATGTATGTTTTCCTTTTGTCAGACCCATCCACTCAATTTCACCTTTATCATTCGTCTTTTCTTGTAAAGGAAAAGGTAAGTTTGGCATCGTATGCTTAAACAGGACATTTGGCAACGGAATTTGCGTACCCTCCTGTACTTTGACTAGCTTTAAACGGTTCACTGTATCTTTCACACTGAATGTCTTAAATGCACTAATATGTTCAGACGTACTACTTGTACGATCTAACTTTTGTACATGTACTGTGCTATCCAATAAATACCCCTGTGGAGGATCGATTTCCTGAACCGTAATCGTACCTAATGGTAAACATATCTTTCCATTCAGATCCGTATAGAAGGCATCACCACTTACTTTATACGAATCTTCCATCAGAATCTTGCCCGTCTTATCTGTCTTTAATATCCAGCTACGTATTGGTAAAACACCTAAACTTGCTGGATCCTTATCATAAAGACCTCCATAAAACTTAAATTCATACTTCGCATCTTTTAAACTGGCCATACCCTGCGCTTTATTACCTGTTTGGGCATCTTGTTTCACCAAAACTAAATCCACAAGATTGGTTTGTGGAACATCACGCACTTCGATTTCTTGAACCGCTTGATCTTCAACCTTAACCGTATAGATTGTTGTATCTTTTTGATAGCCATGCGGCGCTAGTATTTCATTAATGTAGTAAGTACCAATATCTAAATCTTCAATCACATTGGACTTGCCTGATTCGTCGATTTTAAATTCACCAATCTTTTCTTTACACCCAGAATCTTTATACAATCCATAAAGAGCCCCAGAAAATGTATAGGATACATTCGATTGATTGATCTCATTCTTTGAGCTGACCTTTAAAAGCTTTACTGAACCTGTAGGCACATATACACCATATGCCAACTTTTGAAGCGGCGTTAACACCCCTTGCCAGTTATAGGCAGACCCAGCTACATCTACTAAATAGGTTGAATAATTTTTAACACTTGGCTTTGCGGTGATTTCATTCCATAAACCACCCACTACTTTATTCCAGTGATACCCATCATTACTTGCCTTACTGATACAATTCGAACTATACGCATTCGATACAAGTTCACTTGTAAGTACAATTGCTCCACTGACGCCATAACGAGATGTTAATATGTCTCCAGGACCGTTATAGCCATAGTACAAACATTTCTTTAAGTTCTCATTTTCAACTAAATATGGATCGGAAGTCACATCTCCTGCTGCAGGAGATGCATTCAATCCTTGCGCACAAAATGCTTCATGCGAATTCGACAATTTCCATATTCCATTCGCAATATAGTAGCCAGGCTTTTCTTCATACCGATGATGACTCATACTTACTACACTACTCGCTCTAGATTCCATCACATCTACAGTCGTTTCAAATCCTGCACTATAGCGATCTAAAATCATCAAGCCATTCTTGATCAAATACGCATCCGAATAGTTATCATAAAAGTCTTCACTTAAAAAATAAGTTGAATCACAATAATCTAATAAACCATACTCACCCGCCTTAGCTTTTCGCAATTCAATAAATTCATCCGTATTGATATTTCCCTTTTTATACTCCTCCATCATCTCCATTTCTTTTAAACTCATTCCATACGTATCCATCGTGTTGGCACGAACAATACTTAAAGAAAGAATAAATACTATAAGAATACTCATACATATATAAATCTTCTTTTTCATTCCTTCACCTCCCATTTATATATTCTTTTCTTCTCACCTATTATTTTGACAACCCAATGTGAAAAAGACATTAATTCCAAGCATTTCCTTACGATACTTCCTATCTTGTCTAAAACGCAAAAAAACAAGCGTTTTACATAAAAAACACTTGTCAAAAAATCACAAATCGTGTATTATAAATAGGCACATTGGGGTATAGCCAAGCGGTAAGGCATCAGACTCTGAATCTGACATTTCCTTGGTTCGAATCCAAGTACCCCAGCCATGCCTATTACAGAGAAGCAATTCTCTGTTTTTTTTATACTTTTTTCTTAGATTACCGACATTTTGATTGTATTACCGTCATTATTTTGTCGGTAATGAATGATCAATTAAGCTATATGACTTAATTATCACCGAATTAAGTTGTTTGGCTTAATTAGACATAATAAAAGAGAGCCTTTACTAAGCTCTCTATATGTATCTATTAACGATTGAAGAAGAAGTTAGGAATTTGTTCATCATCACTTGTGTTATTTTCAACACTAGTTACAACACCTGGGTTAACAGGCGCTTGGATTTTTGGTTCTGTGAACAATGTATCATTCGCAACTTGTTTAATTACTGGTTCACTACGTCTTTTACGTTGTTTTTCTTTTGGTTCTTCAAATCCAGTAGCGATAACTGTAACGATGATCGCATCACCTAATTGTTCGTTGATTGCGATACCGAAAATACAGTCAACATCTCCACCAGCTGCATCTTGAATGACAGCTACAGCGTTTTGTGCATCAAATAAGCTAACTTTGTCACCACCAGTGATGTTTACGATAGCTGATTTAGCACCAGAGATTTGTGCTTCCAATAATGGTGATTGGATAGCTTTTTCAGCAGCAGAGATAGCTTTGTCTTCTCCTTCTGCCATACCAATACCGATCAATGCACGACCTTGGTTTTGCATAACGCTACGAACGTCCGCAAAGTCTAAGTTTACCAATGCTGGAACAGCAATCAAGTCAGAGATCGTTTGAACACCTTGACGTAATACGTTATCTGCAGCTTGGAATGCTTCTTCGATTGGTTTACGACCAATCACATCTAATAAGTTGTCATTTGAAACGATGATCAATGAGTCAACATATTTTTTCAATTCTTCAATACCATCTTTGGCATTGTTTGCACGACGACGACCTTCAAAAGTGAATGGACGAGTTACAACGGCAACTGTTAAAGCACCTTCTTCTTTAGCAATCTTAGCGATTAATGGAGCAGCACCCGTACCAGTTCCACCACCCATACCAGCAGTGATAAATACCATGTCGCTTCCTTTTACAGATTCGCGGATTTCTCCTTCACTTTCTTCAGCAGCTTTACGTCCATATTCTGGATTTCCACCAGCACCTAAACCTTTAGTTGTTTCTTTTCCTAAAACGATTTTGTTATCGCAAGGAGAGTTTTTCATAACTTGTACATCTGTGTTGCAGATATAGAAATCAACACCCTTAACACCATCAGCAACCATGCGGTTAACAGCGTTGGATCCACCACCACCAACACCAAATACTTTAATATTTGCTACTTGATTAAATTCAGTCATATAATATTTTCCTCTCTTTTTTATTCTTCATCTGCTAAAATAGCATTCTTTAACTTCTTCGTAAATCCACCTTCACCAGTATGCGCCTTTTGATTAATAGAATCAATGCTTGCTTCTAATTCATTATTGTTTGCACTAATTCTGTCATCATGGTGAATACGGTTGATGTCTTGCCAAGCATAAGCCATACCTAAACCACACACAAATGCACCATCTCTTGCACCAATGGCTTGTTCTTGATAGATCATTGCGCTCGCATTGAATGATTTATCTAGATCCTTCAATACGGGAATGTT
The DNA here is from genome assembly GCF_024460475.1 of Holdemanella sp. MSK.7.32. Taxonomy (GTDB): domain Bacteria; phylum Bacillota_I; class Bacilli_A; order Erysipelotrichales; family Erysipelotrichaceae; genus Holdemanella. Next base: position 11,205 of record NZ_JANFYN010000056.1, read on the forward strand.
ACTTCCTTGTCCTGTGATCACATATCTTGATTTTCCTTGGCGAACAATTGGTAAACATGCATCATTGACAGCTGCAATCCATTGACGAATACGAGGTAAACAAGCCTTCGCTAATTCATTGGCCGTAATCTCAACACGCATATCTTCTCTTTGTTCAATATAAACGATCACATCACTGTTTTCATCTTCTTGGCCCGAGAAAATATTCTGCAACAATCTGTAACATACATCATCACTTAACTTATATTTTCTTTGGATATCTTCAATGAACCATAAGTATCCATAATCCAAAGTTGTACAAGTCATTAAACGACCTGTACTAAATAAAGCTAAAGTAGAGTGATTCTGTTCCAAATCAATTTGGATTGTGACTCTTTCTGTGCTCTGTGCCAAAGCCGCAGTTTCTTGACCAATCGCAAATGAATCTACACATAGATCCAAGATTTCAAGATTTGCCTGTTCCACACAATGAGCATACGAATAGATCGTTTCCTTGTCGGCATATAATAAATCTACATCCATAACGAAATCTTCACATTCCTGATTTAATGGAAGTTTTTGACTTACTTGTCCATTGACTTCATAAGTCACCTTATTCGCATTGACAAATTCTACATCTTCATTCAATCGTTTTTGAATGGCGTTTTTAAATCCTTGCTGAATATGGAACAAACGAATATTTTTTGTACCATCTTCAATCTGAACACGCACCTTTTGTGAGCTACGCATTACATTTACACTAGGAACAGCCAATAAGACACGCTCAATTCGATATCCTAAAGCTGCCTGTGCATTCGTTATAGCTTGACGAATGGCTGTAACAATAGCACTTTCATCGACAATCTTTTGATTTTTATCTACACCTGAACAAGCAACTCTTTCTGTTCTTAAAACGTTGTAACGAGCTTCAAATATCTCTAAAACGATAAGACGAATCTCTTGATCAGCAATTTCGATAGCCGCATAAACTCTTTTCTTACTCATTCGACGTCTCCTTTTACATACTACTAATCAATAATACCATATTTGAAACAAAAATAGAAGATTCTCTTTTTAAATTCAACAATGAAAAAAGGGCCAGCACAAGCCTACCCTTCTAATTTGACTATATAAAAATAGTTGGGGTCTAGATACGCTATAAGATTACATAGGGTAATG
>NZ_JANFYN010000057.1 GCF_024460475.1 Holdemanella sp. MSK.7.32
AAAATATACAAAAAAAGACAATTTCATTTCGAAAATTGCCTATATACAATAAAAAACCTATGTCCTTACGAAAAGGTATAGGCTTTTGTCAACAATCTGAACAGAGGCTATTTAGCCTCTGTAATGTTTTTCTTTGTCTTTGGCGATGTCAAAATAGATTTGTTCGCCTCTTTGTTCATAAAGCATATTTGCCCAATATCCCCAAAGGATGTCTTCCGTTCTTTCAAATGCCTGCACTTGAACATCAATCATTGGGTCGATGTCTCCATCAAAATAGGTTTGATAGAATTGGTCTCTTTGGTCAATATAATGGATGTTGTTTTCTGAAAAGAAACTGGCGATATCAAAGCGATAATCATTTTTAGCCGCATATTCATAGTCAATCAAATAGTCTTTTGTATCACTGTAAAGAATATTTCCTTGCACAAAGTCGTTATGGCATAGTGTGTTTGGTTTATATTCTTTTTTTAAAGCTTCTAAAAAGTTTTCTTCATTTGGAAAAGATACGATACATTCTTTGATTTGAGATTTATAGAATTCAATCTTTCCAAAAGGGTTGAAAATAAACAAAGGAGCTTTTTTAGTATGAAGAGATTTCATTAAATTTGCACATCTTGCGAATTTGTCTTTGTCCTTACATTCATCAAATGTTTCTACATCTTCAATATAATTTGTTACTTTGATACCTGCTTTTTCATCGAAAAAAATAACAGGTACATCTAAATCAGAAACAAGTGGCAAAATTTCCTTTTCGTATTCATGCTGCAAACCAAGAGATTCATGATTCTTTTTTGGTACGCGTACCATATATTTATTGTCGTTGATTGTTAATAAATAGTTGTGGTTACTAATGCCTTTATCTGTTTTTTCGAGTGTGTAGTTTGTTGCGTTAAATTTTTCTTCTATCCATGTATTTAAGTTCATGTGGATATATTAACATTATTATTCTTTAAACTCAATGCGGTCGTTGTACCGCTTTTTTTGATTCGCGAAATTTACAAGCTCTCTTGTGGCAAAAAAGTTTGGAAGGAGAATCGAAGAAATAACTTTTTTGGCTTGCGTTGTTCTAAGAACAAGGCTGTAAATTGAAAAAGGAGTAGTGTGCAATGAAGTATAAGGTGAAGTGGATCGAAGAACATATGGGAATCACAAGAAATATGATTCGTAGATATGAAAAGAAGGGAGTGATTTCAAAGAATGAAGAAGGAAAAGATCGAGAGTTTGATGAAGAAGGGTTGAGACAATTATGGGATATAAGAATGTTGGTGAGTTTAGGGTTTAGTTTGGATGAAGTTAAAGAAATTTTGAGTGAGGGAAATTTAAAGGAACTGAGCCAAAGAAAGTTGGGCGAGTTGGATAAGAAATGTGAGGATTTACAAAGCAAAAAAGATGTATTGAATATAGTTCAGATAACTGGAGAGTTACCTTGTTGTTTAGAAGATGTAATTGATGAGTTTGGAAAGAAGAGTGAATAATAATGAAAAAGTTAGTGTGTTTAGGATTGTGCTTGATTCTTAGCGGTTGTACAAGTATACCTGTTGCCAAGAATGATGCAGTACGAAAAGTGAACGCGAATGTAATTGAGGTATCTGCTTCTACGATAGATGAAATAGAGGAGATGGCAATCAAGGATGTTGAGGACACAAAGGCAAAGTTAGAGAGTGAAAGGGATGCTTTGAGTGAGGAAATTAAGGATTTTGATGCATATACGAAAAATATAGATAAGGTAAAAGCGTATTATGATGATGCTTTAAAACAGACAGAGTTGTTGTCCATTCGATTGAGGGAATATGCTTATAAGTATGCTGAATTGATTATGAATGAGGATGTATCATATAAAGTGAAATACAAAGATTTGAGCGGAATCTATGAATATATATATGAAGATGCGGGTAAGGATATGTATGGTATATATGATAAGACTGTAAAAAATATGTATGATATCTATTATGATGGAATTATTAAAGATGCATATGATACGGAAGATTACGATGTGTGGAGTGATGCAAGTTCGGATGCTTACGATGATTGGTCGAATTGTTTATCGGATATTTATGATGTTTGGTCGGATATGCAGTCTGATATTTATGAATTCCAATCGGATTTGAGAAGCGAAGTATATGATCATGATGATGAAAGAGTGCAGAAGAAGATGGATAAGTTTAAAAAATCAATTCTTCGTATGAAAGAGGATGTGAATGATTAGAGAGAATCGATGATTTTCTCTAATTTTTTTAAAAATGAGCTTGCATCACAGATTATAGTGGTGTATAGTAAATAGGCATGCGTGGGAGAATGCGTAACTGTTCGTATTACCACAGCATAGGACAAAATATAGGAGGAACGTCTTATGAGCAAGAAAAAAGTTACAAAAGTTTGTAAGTTGCAGTTCCAAGCTGGTGGAGCTAAACCAGGTCCAGCATTAGCAAGTGCTGGTATCAACATGCCTCAGTTCTGTACAGCTTTCAATGATGCAACAAAAGATCGTAAAGGTGATATTGTTCCAGTTGTCATTACTGCTTATGAAGATAAGAGTTTTGATTTCGTATTGAAAACAACACCTGCTGCTAACTTATTGAAAAAAGCAGCAAACGTACAAAAAGCAAGTGGAGATCAAAAAGTAGTTGCTGGTACAATTACAGTTGATCAATTAAAAGAAATTGCTGAGTACAAAATGCCAGACTTGAATGCCAACGATGTAGAAGCTGCAATGCGTATTGTTGCTGGTACTGCACGTAACATGGGTATCAAGGTTGAAGGATTTGAATAGGAGGAACATCAATAATGGCAAAAGTAAGTAAGAGATATGCTGAAGCAGCTAAATTGGTTGATCGTTCAAAAACTTATTCAATTGAAGAAGCTGTTAAATTAGCTAAAGAAACTAGTAAAACAAAATTCGACGCAAGTGTTGAAGTAAGTTTCCGCTTAAACGTAGACCCTCGTCACGCTGATCAACAAATTCGTGGGGCAATGGTATTACCTAATGGAACTGGTAAAACACAACGCGTTTGTGTAGTTGCACAAGGCGAAAAAGAAAAAGAAGCTCAGGCTGCTGGTGCTGATTTCGTTGGTGGTGCAGATATTATCGAAAAAATCTCTAAAGGTTGGTTCGATTTTGATGTATTAGTAGCTACTCCAGATATGATGGGTCAATTAGGACGTTTAGGACGTGTTTTAGGTCCTAAAGGATTAATGCCAAACCCTAAGACTGGTACAGTAACAATGGATGTTGCTAAGGCTATTGATGAAATTAAAAAAGGTAAAGTTACTTACCGTGTAGACAAAGAAGGAAACGTCAACTTAGCTATCGGTAAAACAAGTTTTACTGATGAAGCATTAGTTGAAAACTTCAATGCAATCTTCAACACAATTGCTAAGGCTCGCCCTGCAACTGTTAAAGGTGCATACATGAAAAACTTAGTTGTTTCAACAACAATGGGTCCTGGAATCCACGTTGAAATCGTTAAGTAATTGACAAATCTAGTAAAATAAATTAAACTACAGATTGTTATCAATATTCCAAAGACAGTAACGGCATATGCTTAATAATGTTACCGAGGGTATGATGCATTGACTTTGCACAATTAGCCCGTCTTTGATGCGGGCTTTTCTTTTGAATATTGTTACAATAGATGAAAGAAGAGGTGGATCGAATGAACAAAGACATCCTTGCACAAAAGGAAGCTGACGTTATCGCCTTATCTGAAAAAATGGAAGCTGCTAGTAGTATTGTATTAGTAGAATACCGTGGATTATCAGTAAAGGAAGTAACAGAACTTCGTCGTGCTTTGCGTGAAGAAGACGTTGAATTCAAAGTTTACCGTAACGCAATCGCTCGTCGTGCAGCTGAAAAATTAGGTCACGAAGATTTCGCAAAAACTTTAGTTGGACCTAACGCATTGGCATTTGGTAAAGATCCAGTTGCTCCTGCTCGTGTATTAGCTAAATTTGCTAAAAAACATGAAGCATTGGTATTAAAAACTGGTATCGTGGATGGAGCTATGGTAGACGAAGCTACTATCCAAAAATTGTCTGCATTACCTAACAAAGAAGGTATGTTGGCTAAATTCGCATCTTGCTTAAATGCTCCAGTTATCAAATTTGCTATGACTGTTAAAGCATTGGCAGAAGCTAAAGAAAACGGATCTGTAAAAACAGAAGAAGCACCAGCTACAGAAGAAGCTGCTGCGTAATTAATTATAGGAGGAAAATAAAATGGCTAAATTAACTCAAGAAGAAATTCTTTCTTATTTAGAAGAAGCAACAATTTTAGAATTAAACGACTTAGTAAGTGCAATCGAAGAAAAATTTGGTGTAGTAGCTGCTGCTGCTGTTGCTGCTCCAGCAGCTGCTGCTGAAGAAGCTGCAGGACCTAGCGAAGTAACTGTTACATTAACAAATGTTGGTGGAACAAAAGTTGCTGTAATCAAAGCTGTACGTGAAATCACTGGTTTAGGATTAGTTGACGCTAAGAAATTAGTAGATGGTGTTCCAGCTGCTGTTAAAGAAAACGTATCTCCAGAAGAAGCAGAATCAATTAAAGAAAAATTAGTTGCTGCTGGAGCTACTGTAGAAATTAAGTAATTTAAGCTTAATAAGTAATTAAAGCCTTTGTCCTTAGATAAAGGCTTTTTTTCTGTTCATTTAATGAGTATGGACTTAAATGATACTAAAAAAGACATCATTCTAATTGCGATGATGTCTTTTATATATGTTTATTCGTCTTTTAATATTTTTGTGACTGCATTATAGATACCGTTATCGTATGTAGATGTTGTGGCAAAATTTGCGTAGCTTTTGACAAAATCACTCGCATTTCCCATCGCAACGCCAATATCGGCTTTCTTTAACATATGGATATCATTTGTGCTATCTCCAAAACAGATGGTATCTTGCCATGTGAATCCTGTTTTTTCAAGAATCATTTCAATGCCTTTTGATTTATCATTATCAGCATTGAAGATATCGAAGCAGAATCCATCGGTTTTAACGTTAATTAAATCGTTCCTTAGATTTGGGTGAGTTTCCATAAATTGGTCAACTAATTTTTTATCTTTAGTAAGAACTACGGCATTAAAGGCTTTGTGCCTTAAATGATAGGACTGACTAGGGTCGTAGAATAGTGAATCTAGTACGTTGCAGTATTTACAAAAGTCATACATTGGGTAAAAGTTGTTGTAAATGTATGTGGCATCTCCAAAGTGAAACATCAGACCTGTTTCATGTTTTTTGCTGAAATTGACTAAGTCATTCACATTGTCTTGTAAGATTGGATAGCTTCCGATTTCTTGAAAATCTTTGTCTAGAATGTAGCTTCCGTTGATCAATACATAATAATCAAATTGAACGCGTTGTAATATAAGTTTCATTTGATTTAAGGGACGGCCAGTTGCCGCACAGACAATATATCCTTTATCTTTTAGTGTCTGTATAGCGTCTAATGCGCTTTCTTGAATAACGTCATTTTCGGTTTGGTAAAGTGTTCCGTCCATGTCGAAAAATACAATTTTGTGTTTCATAAACATACCTCTATTCTTGTCTATATTATACTTTAATGAATGGGGAATGCGTATAAAATTTTTTTATAAAAAATCAACAAAAAAGAATTGACAAATCATGCTGAATACTGTATCTTAATATTGCATGCGAAAATAGGTTCTGAAAAGAGCCTATATTTAATGGATGGGCAAGACCCACCCGGCTTCGTTTGCTTGGAAATTGAAAATTTTGAAAGGAGGATCTTATGCCTACAATCAACCAGTTGATTCGTAAAGGTCGTAAGGCCAGTCAAAACGTTTCAAAGTCTCCAGCTTTGAACCGTGGTTACAACTCATTGCAGTCTAAACCAACAAACCAATCAAGTCCACAAAAACGTGGAGTTTGTACTCGTGTTGGTACTATGACACCTAAGAAACCAAACTCAGCACTTCGTAAATATGCGCGTGTTCGTTTAAGTAATGGTATGGAAGTTACAGCTTACATTCCAGGTATCGGACACAACTTACAGGAACACAGTGTTGTATTGATTCGTGGTGGACGTGTTAAAGACTTACCAGGTGTTCGTTACCACATCGTTCGTGGAACTTTGGACTGTGCTGGTGTAAATGACCGTAAACAATCTCGTTCATTATACGGAACAAAAAGACCTAAGAAATAGATCAATCGTGAAAGGAGGAAATTAGATGCCTAGAAAAGGACACATTGCGAAACGTGACGTACTAGTCGACCCAATTTATAACTCTAAGTTGGTTACTCGTTTGATCAACAAAATCATGATTGATGGTAAAAAAGGGGTTGCACAAACTATTTTGTACAACGCGTTTGAAATCGTAGAAGTAAAAACAGGAAAAGCACCAATGGAGGTTTTCGAACAAGCTTTAGAAAACGTTATGCCTCAATTGGAATTGAAAGTTAGACGTGTAGGTGGAGCCAACTACCAAGTACCAGTTGAAGTAAGCGACGAACGTCGTTTGACTTTAGGACTTCGTTGGATCGTAAACTACGCACGTTTACGTAACGAAAAAACAATGGAACAGAGATTAGCAGCTGAAATTATCGATGCTTCTAATGGAACTGGTGCCAGTGTTAAAAAACGTGAAGACACTCACAAAATGGCAGAAGCTAACAAGGCTTATGCTCACTACCGTTGGTAAGAGAAGGAGTAAAGAAATATGGCTAGAGAATATGCTTTACACGAAACTCGTAACATCGGTATCATGGCTCACATCGATGCCGGAAAAACAACAACAACAGAACGTATTCTTTACTACTCTGGTGTAAATCACAAGATTGGTGAAACACACGATGGAGCTAGTACAATGGACTGGATGGAGCAAGAACAAGAACGTGGTATCACTATCACTTCTGCTGCTACAACAGCTCACTGGAGAAAGACAGACGGAACTGGTAAAGAATGCCGTATCAATATCATCGATACACCAGGCCACGTAGACTTCACAGTAGAAGTTGAACGTAGTTTACGTGTATTAGATGGTGCCGTAACAGTATTAGATGCCAAAGCAGGTGTTGAACCTCAGACTGAAACAGTTTGGCGTCAAGCTACTGAATATAACGTTCCACGCATTGTATTCTGTAACAAAATGGATGCTACAGGTGCTGACTTCTTAATGTCATGCAATACAATCATCGATCGTTTAGGAGCTAAATCTTGTCCAATTCAGTTACCAATCGGTGCTGAATCAGACTTCGAAGCTATCATTGATATCATCAAGAGAAAAGCTTACGAATTTAGTGGAGATTATGGTCGTGTAATCACTGAAATCCCAGTTCCAGAAGATATGGTAGATCTTATGGAAGAATACCGTGCTAAATTATTAGATTATTTAGCAGATTATGATGAAGATTTCATGATGCAAGTATTAGAAGGTGAAGAACCTTCAATCGAAGAAATCAAACGTGTATTACGTATTGCTGTATGTAATGGTGACTTCTTCCCAGTATTATGTGGATCTGCATATAAGAACAAAGGTGTTCAATTAGTATTGGATGCAGTAGTAGATTACTTACCAAGTCCATTAGATGTACCTTCAATTAAGGGTACTACATTAGATGGAGAACCAGATGTTCGTCACCCTGGTGATGATCAACCATTCTCAGCATTAGCATTTAAAATCGCTACAGACCCATTCGTTGGAAAATTATCTTTCTTCCGTGTTTATTCAGGTACTGCTACAGCAGGAAGCTATGTATTAAACTCAACTAAAGATAAAAAAGAACGTTTTGGACGTATCGTTCAGATGCATGCCAATGCACGTAAAGAAATCACTGAAGTTTATTCAGGTGATATCGCTGCTGCTGTTGGTTTAAAGGTTACTACAACAGGTGATACATTGTGTGATGAAGATCACCCAATCATCCTTGAATCTATGGAATTCCCTGAACCAGTAATCGAATTGTCTTTGGAACCAAAAACTAAAGCTGACCAAGACAAAATGGGATTGGCTCTTGCAAAACTTGCAGAAGAAGACCCTACTTTCAAAACATATACAAACGAAGAAACAGGACAAACAATTATTGCCGGTGTAGGTGAACTTCACTTGGATATCATTGTTGACCGTTTACGTCGTGAATTTAAAGTTGAAGCAAATGTTGGACAACCACAAGTTGCTTACCGTGAAACAATTCGTCAGGCTGCTGATTGTGAAGGAAAATATATCCGTCAGTCAGGTGGTCGTGGACAATATGGTCACGTATGGATCAAATTCGAACCAAACGAAGGAAAAGGATTTGAATTCGTTGATGCTATCGTTGGTGGTAGCGTGCCTAGAGAATATATCAAACCAACTCAAGAAGGTTTGGAAGCAGCATTGGAAAATGGTATGATTGCAGGTTACCCAGTAATCGATATCAAAGCTACATTATTTGATGGATCATACCACGATGTCGACTCTAGTGAAATGGCTTATAAGATTGCCGCTAGTATGGCATTGAAAGAAGCCGGAAAGAAATGTAAACCTGCTATTCTAGAACCAATCATGTTCGTAGAAGTAACTGCACCAAGTGAATACTTAGGTAGCGTTATGGGTGACATTTCAAGTCGTCGTGGACAAATCACTGAACAGGAAGAACGTGGAAATGCCATTATCGTTCGTGCACATGTTCCATTATCAGAAATGTTCGGATATGTTACAGACTTACGTAGCTTTACTCAGGGACGTGGAAACTACTCTATGAAGTTCGACCACTACTCAGAAGTTCCAAAGAGTATTGCAGAAAAAATTATTAAAGAGAATTCAAACGAAAACTAGTTGATTTTCGTTTGGTTCTGAAATACAATATTTATTGTATGAAATATGTTAGCATTTAGGAGGAAATTATAAATGGCTAAGGAAAAATTTGACAGAAGTAAAACTCACGTTAATATTGGTACTATCGGTCACGTTGACCACGGTAAAACAACATTAACAGCAGCTATTACAACAGTATTAGCTAAAAAAGGTATGGCTAAAGCTGAAGCTTATGACCAAATCGATGGTGCTCCAGAAGAAAAAGAACGTGGAATCACTATCAACACTGCACACGTTGAATACCAAACAGAAAAACGTCACTATGCACACGTTGACTGTCCAGGCCACGCCGATTATGTAAAAAACATGATCACTGGTGCTGCTCAGATGGACGGAGCAATCTTAGTAGTTGCTGCATCTGATGGACCTATGCCTCAAACACGTGAACACATCTTGTTAGCACGTCAGGTAGGTGTTAAATATATCGTTGTTTACTTAAACAAATGCGATATGGTTGATGATGAAGAATTAATCGACTTAGTAGAAATGGAAGTTCGTGAATTATTAAACGAATACGGATTCGACGGTGACGAAACTCCAGTTATCCGTGGATCAGCTTTAAAAGCTCTTGAAGGAGATCCTAAATACGAAGAATCAATCTACGAATTGATGAATGCTGTTGATACTTGGATTCCAGATCCAGCTCGTGAAATGGATAAACCATTCTTGATGGCAGTCGAAGACGTTATGACAATTTCTGGTCGTGGTACAGTAGCTACAGGACGTGTTGAACGTGGTCAAGCTCACTTAAACGACGAAGTTGAAATCGTTGGTATCAAAGACACTCAAAAAACAGTATTAACTGGTTTGGAAATGTTCCACAAACAATTAGACGTTGCTGAAGCAGGTGACAACATTGGTGCATTGTTACGTGGTATTGCACGTGACCAAATCCAACGTGGACAAGTATTAGCTAAACCTGGAAGTGTACACCCTCACACTAAATTTAAAGCACAAGTTTATGTTTTAACTAAAGAAGAAGGTGGACGTCACACTCCATTCGTTTCTAACTACCGTCCTCAATTCTACTTCCGTACAACTGACGTTACAGGTGTAATCACATTGCCAGAAGGAACTGACATGGTAATGCCTGGTGACAACGTTGTTATGAACGTTGAATTGATCGCTCCAATCGCTATCGAAACTGGTACTAAGTTCTCTATCCGTGAAGGTGGACACACTGTAGGTGCTGGTAACGTTACTGAAATTGACGCTTAATTAAACTTATAAAAACAAAGGACTGATACGTTTTTGTATCGGTCTTTTTTTATCTCAAAATGAAAGAAATGTAAATACAATGTAAATAATTACACTTATCGTTGACATTATAATTATTTTAGTTTATCATACAAAACATATAAGAATGGTATGAATTAAGGAGAATGATTATGACAAAAATAACTAGAAATCAGCGAAATTTTAAATTTGAAACATTACAACTTCATGTAGGACAAGAACAAGCAGATCCAACAACTGACGCACGTGCAGTGCCAATTTATCAAACATCATCTTATGTGTTCAGAAATTGTGATCATGCAGCAGCACGTTTTGGATTGAGTGATGCAGGAAATATTTATGGGCGTTTAACGAATCCAACTGAGGATGTATTTGAAAAGCGTATAGCGGCTCTTGAAGGTGGTGTAGCTGCGTTAGCCGTAGCATCGGGTGCAGCGGCTGTTACATACACAATATTAAATTTAGCTCAAAATGGCGACAATATTGTTTCAGCCAAAAATATATATGGCGGTTCATTTAATTTATTTGAACATACTTTACCTCAATATGGGATTGAAACAAACTTTGTAGATATTTTTAATGAAGAAGAAGTTGAAAGTGCTATTAATGAAAAGACAAAGGCTTTGTATATTGAAACATTAGGAAATCCAAATTCTGATGTAGTAGATATCGAATCAGTTGCAAAGATTGCTCATAAACATAAAATTCCATTAGTAGTGGATAATACATTCGCTACACCTTATTTAGTAAGACCAATCGAATATGGAGCTGATATTGTTGTTCATTCAGCTACAAAATTTATTGGTGGTCACGGAACTAGTATTGGTGGTGTTATCGTTGATGGAGGAAAATTTGATTGGGAAGCTAGTGGAAAATTCGATTCACTGACTAAGCCAAATCCAAGCTATCATGGCATTAGTTTTACACAAACATGTGGAGCTGCAGCATTCGTCACTAAGGTGCGTGCAATTCTTTTAAGAGACACAGGAGCTACGGTTTCTCCTTTCAATGCATTCTTATTTTTGCAAGGGTTAGAAACATTATCCTTACGTGTAGAGCGTCATGCTTATAACGCATTAAAAGTCATCGAATATTTGAATAATCATCCTCAAGTAGAAAGTGTATCTCATCCTAGCGTTTCTAAAGATCCTAAGCAACAAGAATTGTATAAAAAATATTTTCCTAATGGAGGAGGTTCTATCTTCACATTTGATATTAAGGGAGATGCACAAAAAGCTAAAGACTTTATTGATAATCTAGAATTATTCTCTTTATTGGCAAATGTTGCAGATGTTAAATCGTTAGTGATTCATCCGGCAACAACAACACATTCACAATGTACAGAAGAAGAGTTACTAGATCAGGGTATTCGTCCTAATACAATTCGTTTAAGTATTGGATGTGAAAACATCGATGATATTATTCAAGATTTGGATGAAGCATTTAAAGCTGTTGCATAATCAATAAAAAGCCAGAAATCTGGCTTTTTATTATGCTAGAATAATTTATAAATGTGCTAATAAAGTGAATTTATTTTTTGGTAGAATTATTCTAGTGTTTGAAAGGAGGGCATGAGTGAACAAAAAAATTACGTTTTTTAGTGCATACAATAGGAATGGTTGTGTTAACGTTAGGTTTGACTTTGAACACACTGGCAAATCTAGGCGTCTCCCCAATAATATAAGTACTCTATAGTATTTCACAGATTACAAGATTAAATTTTATCAATATAACTTTTATGGTTTACGCTATATTTGTAGCTGTACAACTAGCTATTCATATACAATTAAAAAATAACAGAATTATATCTGATTTATTGCGATTGCAATAAAGTTTAATATTGAGACATTTATTGCTCATCTAATTGTTGGTATTAGTAGGGTAATAGCCATATTTCATCATGTTTTTGAAGCATAGATTGAAGATTTAACTAGTGATTTATAAACGACATCTACAAGTTTTCTTTTAAAAATGGCATTGTAAGCGTATACAGTAAAAAAGATGAAAAAAAATAAAAAAAACATTTGACGAAGTGGGAAGTATTTGGTAATATAGATGAGCACTGCTGAGGTGCACATGATCTTTGAAAACTGAACAGGAAATAAAATAAAAACTAAAACGTCAATTTCGAAACAAACAATTGTAAAGAAAGATGTCAGAGACATCTAAGAGCTAAATCAAATGGAGAGTTTGATCCTGGCTCAGGATGAACGCTGGCGGCATGCCTAATACATGCAAGTCGAACGAGAGGA
>NZ_JANFYN010000058.1 GCF_024460475.1 Holdemanella sp. MSK.7.32
GTCTTTTGATTTATTCATGTGATTTCATCACCCCTATCTCATATACGAAATAAATTGAGGCTTTTCCAAAAAAGATGCATATTTTGATAATTTCACATAATTCAATCGGATTTCACAAGATTTACCAAAGTTATACTAAAATTATGACAACATGGGATGATATTCTATAAGTGCCTTAAAGATAAGGCAATGAATATAGAAATAAACCAATATTCATATCTCTCTCCTAAAAATAATAATAAACAAAAGAAACCATTCTAGACGCCAACACTAGAATGGTTTCTTTTTTATTCTTGCCAATTAATTTTTCTATAATATAAGAAAAATACAATACTTGATAAAGACCAAGTAAATGGATAAATCAAATATACAAATAAAATGTTATGGAATAGCATGTTCAACATTGTTAATAAGGTGACTCGCACAAGACACCAACACATAAGCATAACAACCATTGGAACCACAGACTTTCCTACTCCACGAAGTACAGCCGACACACCATGACTATACGCTAACATGAAGAATAAAATTGTCGCATAATGCGCACGCTCTACGCCATACTGTATAACTTGTGGATCATCCACAAACAAACGCATTAATGGTGCTGCAAACAGTGCAATCAATACCCCTATGGTTTCAGCTAAGCTGACGGAACAAACAAGTCCAAAATGGGCTCCTTTTCTAGCCCTTTCATATTCTTTAGCTCCTCTGTTTTGAGAAACAAAAGTAGTCAAGGCCATCATAAAACTTGTGATTGGTAAAAACGCAAAACCCTCAATTTTTGTATAAGTACCAATACCAGCCATAGCCAAGGATCCAAACGAATTGATATTCGATTGTATAACGACATTTGATATTGAAATTAAACTATTCTGAATTCCCGTTGGAATCCCCATTTCCAATATTTCCTTACCTACATCAGCATGTATATGAATCTTAGAAAGATGTACCTGATGACTTTCATTTGTCCGAATCAATAGATACAAACAAAGAGCAGCACTTAAAAACTGCGATAGAATCGTAGCCAAGGCAGCCCCTTCTACATTCATATGAAGTCCTGCTACAAATATGATGTCCAATACAACATTTACACAACTTGATATAATCAAGAAATATAATGGATGTTTACTATCGCCTACCGACTGCATAATACCTACACAAGAATTGTATAGAATCATTCCTAAAGACCCTAAAAAATAAATTTGTAGATAGGCAGTGGATAAATGAATCACATTTTTTGGTGTTGACATCCACCCTAACAATACAGGTGCCAACAAGTATCCAAAAACGGTTAAACCAATCCCAAAAATCAATCCAAACGCCATAAGTGTATGAATCGCATTCTGCATTCTTTCTTTATCATTTGCACCAAAGTAGCGTGCAATGACCACTCCTGCACCTACGGATATTCCTTGAAACAAACTGGTTAACAGAAAGATCAATTCACCACAAGAAGTAACGGCCGCAAGGCTTGAACTGCCCAAATAGTTTCCTACAATCAAGGAGTCCGCTGTGTTATATAGTTGTTGAAATAGATTGCCTAGAAACACAGGAAACGCAAACAGAAGCATTTGTTTCCAAATGGTTCCAGACGTCATTAACATTTGATTCTTTTTCATGTACATATCATACACTATTAACGCAAGAAAAAAAGTCCATTTCTGGACTTATTGAGAAATGCTCTTGGCATAATCCGTTGGAGAAATCCCATACTGCAATTTAAACTTCCTAGAAAAGTAGTGAATGGAAGTAAATCCTAAAATATCAGATATTTCTGAAATCGTCTGATTATGCTCATGAATCATGATTTTAGCCTGATTCAATTTCACATTGGAAATATATTGTTTTGGCGTAATATGAATATTTGACTTAAACAAATTCTGTAGACTTGACCTCGAAATCGAGAACTTCGTACACAAATCTTCCACTGTAAACTGTTTATATACATTATTATTGACAAAAACCAAAATTTCATTCAACAACGTACTCTCATAATGCTCTTGCATTGGATTCGTCGTTATAGAAGTAGATTCCTCTACCTCATCATCAAATTGATATAAAAGAATTAGAATCTGTTTTAAATACAATAGTACGAGTTCTGAATTCAAATGACCATCGGACTGAATGGATTTCATAAATTCAGACAACACTTGATAAATATCTTTTCGCGTATGAAAAACACGATTCTTTAAATCGCCAGGCAACTTATTATCCATATCAAACGTAATCGTCAGATATGAACAAGTACTCTGACTATCTGTACTTTGTGTATGGAACTGTCCCGGATAATATAAAATCAAATCATATTTAGACAATCTGTAACTATGACCATCTACCGTCGTATCCAAAGTACCATGATCAATATATGTCAATTCATAATAATCATGTGACTCACCAGGAAATGTATAATTCGATTTACGAACCTGGTAAAAACATGTAAAGATCTCTTTTAAATTCATCTTTGAAACCAAAGGCTGATACGAATATGGAGTCTCCATCATCTTCTGATTCATTCCATGACTCGAATAATGAATTTGAAGCACACTCTCTCTCGAGATAGAAACATAATTAAAATAAATATCTGGTTTTAAACGAACAACACGGTGAATAACATATTCCTCAAATTTTTTACCATCTTTACTCACCACTAACATGATAATTCCACTACGCGTATCCAAATATACTGGATCGCTAGAATAATAAAATGAATCAAACGTTTTATTTGTGATTTTAAAATCATTTTCAACATAATCAACCAAATGCCCTGCATTATGATTTACAGAATAGAATACATCCCCGAACTTCTGGAATGAATAATTCGTAGTTCTCTTTTGCATATAAGTAAATCTCCTTAGTTTTATGTCCTTATTATTTTTTGTTCTTTTTAGTTATGAAAGTTATTTATCTACTAAAAAGTATAAACCCAAACAATTTATTCGTAAAGTATTTTTCTGTAAACAAAAGCGCCTTATCTATCACATTACACGATAAATAAAGCGTATTTTATTATCTCATTTTTTCAATTAAAGGAACAATTACTTTATTGATTATCCTATAATTTGTCGTTCTTTCATCCCCATAATAGTATTCTTTAAATTCATCTAACGACAATCTCACTATTGTGATTAAAGACATTTCCCTATTAGTCCGCTTCCATATTTCATATTCATATGTATCCAAATCCGGCTTATTCAGAATAATATCATATTCTATATCATTCATACAAAAGCGAAAACAATCCAAGAAAAACACACCCATTTGTGATTCATCTACTGATATATACATAGTATCCATACCTCACTCTTGTATTATATCACTTCCCAAAATTTCACAAAATGTTTTGATTAAATTAACGAATGATAAGATTATAGTATAAATGTGTTTGAGAGAAGCACATCTACAATATTCAAAGGGCCCTATTACAGCTAGGGCAAGGCAAAATTCTGTTTGTTACAGCCACTCAGAATTTAATGTTCATGGTCTCCTAAGAATTGACGGGAGACCCTTTTTTTATTATTATTTTTGTATGTCAAACCTAACTAAACTTGCTCTAGAGCAATCCCTAAAAAGATTCTTATTAAAGAAACCATTGGATAAGATTACCATCAAAGATCTAACGGACGATGTTGGCATTTCAAGAATGTCTTTCTACTATCACTTTAAAGATATTTATGACCTTGTTGAATGGTCTTGTATTTATGATGCCACAAATGCACTAAAAGGAAATAAGACCTACGACACTTGGCAAGAAGGTCTCACATCCATTTTTGAAGCTGTTCTTCAAAATAAGCCATTCATATTGAATGTGTATCACGCTACAACACAAGACAGTATCGAAAGATTTTTGTTCACAACCGTACACGACCTTATTTTAGGGGTTGTTAGAGAAAAGGCTCAAGGCACCAACATTTCAGAAGAACAAATCCAATTCATTGCCGATTTCTATAAATATAGCTTTGTAGGCATTATGCTCGACTGGATTGGCAAAGGCATGAATGAAGATTATAATGAAATCGTCTATAACATGGCCAATACTTTGCATGGTTCTATCGCAAATTCCATTTCAAACTTTACAAATGAAGCAAAATGATAAAAAAATTATCATCTTGCTTTTTTTGTTTATGGTTTTTTATTTTGATTCTCACTATTATGTAGTCATAAAGAAAAAGGAGGACATGTATATGTCAAAGAATACTGTAAAATTAGGCATTGCAGGACTTACTGCTGCAGCTACAGGTGCTGCTTTATTTACCGCAAAAAAAGTGAGCGATAAAAAGAAAGAAGAAGAAAAGACATCTACAAGTGAATATCGTAATACAGAAAGAGGAAAATACGAAAAGAATTCTAAAGGTATTTACTACACTAATGGAAACTACGAAGCATTTGCTCGCCCAGAAAAGCCAGCTGGTGTTGATAATAAGAATGCATATATCGTAGGTAGTGGACTTGCTGCACTAGCGGCTGCTTGCTTCTTAGTTCGTGATGGACAAATGCCAGGGAAAAACATCCACGTATTAGAAGCAATGGATATTGCTGGAGGTGCATGTGATGGAATCTATGATCCAACTCGTGGATATGTCATGAGAGGTGGACGTGAAATGGAAAACCACTTCGAATGTTTATGGGATTTATTCAGAAGCATTCCTTCCTTAGAAGTTGAAGGGGCTAGCGTTCTAGACGAATACTATTGGTTAAATAAACATGATCCTAACTACTCATTGTGCCGTGCCACAATCAATCAGGGAAAAGATGCGCATACAGATGGTAAGTTTGACTTAAGTACAAAGGGTGCCATGGAAATCGCAAAATTATTCATGACACCAGACGAAGACTTATATGATAAGACAATTGAAGATGTATTCGATGAAGAAGTATTCGATTCAATATTCTGGATGTATTGGAGAAGTATGTTTGCGTTTGAAAACTGGCACTCTGCATTAGAAATGAAATTATACTTCCAAAGATTCATTCACCACATTTCAGGACTTTCTGATTTCAGTGCCTTAAAATTCACAAGATACAACCAATATGAATCATTGATTCTTCCTATGCAAAAATATCTAGAAGCTCATGGCGTAGACTTCCAATTCAATACAGAAGTCACAAATGTTGAGTTTGAATTTGTAGGTGACAAAAAAATTGCGAAGACAATCGAATGCAAAGTCAACGGAACCGAAACCGGCATTGTATTAACTGAAAACGATTTAGTATTCGTGACAAACGGAAGCTGTACAGAAGGAACAATCTATGGCGATCAAGACCATGCGCCTAATGGAGATGCTGAAGTAAGAACAAGTGGATGCTGGAGCTTATGGAAAAACATCGCAAAACAAGATCCAAGCTTTGGTCATCCAGAAAAATTCTGTTCAGACATTTCAAAGACAAACTGGGAATCTGCCACAGTCACAACATTAGATGATAAGATTATTCCTTATATCACAAATGTTTGTAAGCGTGATCCTCGCAGCGGAAAAACAGTTACTGGAGGTATTGTCACTTGTAGAGATTCAAGCTGGTTAATGAGCTGGACAATCAATCGTCAAGGACAATTCAAGAACCAAGATCCAAACAAAGTATGCGTTTGGGTATATGGACTATTCACAGATGTTGATGGTGACTACATTAAAAAGCCAATGAGAGAATGTACTGGTAAAGAAATTACGGAAGAATGGCTATATCACTTGGGTGTTCCAACGGATCAAATTGAAGAATTAGCTACAAATTCAGCACGATGCGTACCTACAATGATGCCATACATCACTGCCTTCTTCATGCCACGTACAAAAGGTGATCGTCCAGACGTAATTCCGGATGGATGCGTAAACTTCGCCTTCTTAGGACAATTTGCCGACACACCAAGAGACACAGTCTTTACAACTGAATATTCAGTACGTACCGCAATGGAAGCTGTATATGGACTGTTGGGTGTTGATCGTGGTGTTCCAGAAGTTTGGGGCAGCGTATATGATGTACGTGAATTATTAGATTCAAGCGTTAAATTAATGGATGGTAAATCGCCACTTGAAATCAACCTTGGACCTTTAAACGTATTCAAAAAACCAATTCTTAAGGCAATCAAGGGTACTGTAATTGAAAAACTATTAAAAGATCACGATGTGATTAAAAGCAATATGAAATACTAGAAATGAAAAGGAAGAAAGTCAATCCATACTTTCTTCCCTTTTTGTTTACAAGTCCAGCCAAAGTTTAAGTCCCGTAGTATCCGCTCTACCCGATACGAAGGTAACTTCTACATTATGATATTTTTCACACTCTTTACGAATATCCTTTACTTGGCCTTCTAATACAACTTCATTTTTTTGATTATATAATATTATTTTTGTCTCTGGATAAAACAGCTTCATACATTCATGAAAATTCATATAATAAACCCCAAGAAAAAGAGAGTAGATCAACTACTCTGCTAATTTCTTTTCAATATCTTCGATTTCTTGTTCAAGTTGTTTGATAAAATCTTCTTTATCTTCTACTTGATCCTGTAA
Source organism: Holdemanella sp. MSK.7.32 (assembly GCF_024460475.1). Taxonomy (GTDB): domain Bacteria; phylum Bacillota_I; class Bacilli_A; order Erysipelotrichales; family Erysipelotrichaceae; genus Holdemanella. Next base: position 6,504 of record NZ_JANFYN010000058.1, read on the forward strand.
GTCAGCTACTGTAGCTTCACTTACCAAACCAGTCATATCATCCTGAAGACGTTTGATTTGACGTTTTTGGTTTGCGATTTGTTCTTCTTTACGAGAAATAATTTCTGACATGTGTTCACGCCAGTTAGCACGACGCTTTTCACTAGCCGATTTTAAACCCGCAAAGTATTCGTCCATAACTCCTCTGAACTCATTCCAAATTTCGTCTTCTTTATCTTTTCCACAGAAACCAATTGATTTCCATTTGTTAGACAATTCTTTCATCATTGCCGTTTGTTCACGAGTATATTCCTGTAAACCAGCAATTGATTTAGCTTCCTTAACTAAAGCTTGTTTTTCAGCATATTTTTCATCATGTTCAACATGCAATTTTTCATAGAATTCATTACGTTTCGCATAGAATTTTTGGCGAGCCTCATTAAACGCATTCCATAAATCATCATCAAATTCACGACCTGCATTTCCAGCTGCTTTCCATGCATCCATCAATTCTTTATATTTAGCACTTGTTTTTTGCCATTCTTCAGAATCCTGTAAAGACTTAGCTTTTTCAATTAAATCTTCTTTTACCTTTTTGGCATTTTCAAACTGAACCGCTCTATTTTCCCAGTTAGCATGTTTACGATCATAGAACTTCTGACGAGCTGCATTGAAACGTTCCCACAATTCATCATCCGTTTTCTTTCCGGCATTTCCAGAAGCTTTCCATTCATCCATCAAAGAAGTCATTTTTTCAGTAGCCTTCTTAAAATCATCTGATAAAGAAGTTTTTTCAGCTTCCTTAATCAAAGCTTCCTTAGCCTCTACAACCTTTTGAGCCAATGCCTTTTGTTTCTCATAAACCTTTTCAACATTTGCCTCAAATTCTTCCCTTAACTTTTCTTCTGCCAAAGACTCACCAAATCCAGTCTTTCTCCATTTTTTCTTTAAATCATTCACAAAGCGAACAGCTTCGTTGAAATCTTCAATTTCGTCAACTTTTTTTGATTCTTCGACAAGAGCCTGTTTTTGGTCAATACCGGCTTCCATATCTTCAAATTCTTCGTAAAATTCTTTTTCCATACATCTACTCAGCTTTCTAATCATCCGATTACTTATGATTATAACATAGAATAAAAAAAGTATAAAAAAAAACTGCATCTGCAGTTTAAATTTTACAAATGGTGGAGCGTATCGGGATCGAACCGATGACCCCCTGCGTGCAAGGCAGGTGCTCTCCCAGCTGAGCTAACACCCCATTATAGTAAGCGTCTAAAGAAATCATGGTGGGCCTGAATGGACTTGAACCAACGACCTCACCCTTATCAGGGGTGCGCTCTAACCACCTGAGCTACAGGCCCATATCCCCAAGACGCTCATATATAATACCATAAATATTCATCTTTGCAAGTACTTTTTTACGTTTTTTCTAAAAATTTTCTCTTTTCCTGATAATACACACGCATAATTGTGGAAACCAATAGGATTCCCAAAGCCAAAACACCCGCAACACTCAATGTTTGAAGCCCCATATTTAGTGTGTTTTGAGCATCCCCACGAATGGCCGCAAGCATCGTACGATACATACCGCCTCCAGGAACTAATGGAATCAATGCACAAACTAAAAATGTTGTGACTGGCGTCTTACATTGTCGTGCCAATATTTCTGAAGCTAAGGCTAAACCTAAAGCCCCATAGAAATTGGATAATATTTCAGAACAATCTAAATACAGTCCCACCTTGTAACAGACACCGCCAATGGCACCTACAACTCCGGCAAACCATAAATTTCTTCCTTTAATATTAAATAGGAAACCAAACCCTAAACTAGCAAGGAATGAAGAGATTCCTGCTTTTAAAATCACATATATCATAATTCATTCCCCTATATCCAAAAATACATCACAAAACCAGCTCCTACCGCAATGGCAATAGCACACAAAAAGGCATCTACCGCTCTTGCGACGCCAGAAACATAATCTCCTGCAATCGTATCACGAATCGCATTGGTAATCGCAAGTCCAGGCACTAGAAGCATAAAGCTAGAAATAACCATAATATCCACATTCGTCTGTGGTAATACTTGATGGATCAATTGCGCACTTAGTGCTGCAGATCCTGCCGATATCGCATTATTCAAGAAAGAATTTAGTTTGTGTTTTGACAAGAAACAGCTGATACAACGAATCAAAATTCCAATAAAAAAGGACATCACAATTTCTAATAAAGTCCCATTAAAGAACATTCCAAATCCAGCAGCGCCAACCGCACCAAAAAGCATTGTCTCTTTAAATGTATAGCGAGACATCCCCTTAATTCGATCCAATTCACTAGCTAACTCATCCACTGACATTGGATTTGAACAAATCCTTCTAGAAAGCGTATTAATTTGATCAATACGATTCAAATCTACCTCTCCCGTATGTACCCTGCAAATACGCGTCATTGTCTGATTGTCATACGTCAAAGAAAACATGATACCCGTTAAAGTCACATAGCTATCCGCATATTCAATGCCTTCAAAACAACGACACATTCTGACCATTGTTTCTTCGACACGGCTGACTTCCGCACCACTCTCCACTAACATCTTTCCGGCTTCAATAATTGTATTTAATAACTTCTCAATATTCATACACAGATTATAACAAAAAATAAGCAGAAAAACTGCTTATTAATCAGGAATCTCAAAAGTAATTTTGTCAAGTTCTTGAGACACATTTAAAGCGTGGTCATTAATACGCTCAAAGTCTGTAAAAATACGTGACAACATCATACTGACTTCACTTGAACATTTCTTTTGTTTTAAAGCTTGAATCTGTGCTTCACGCCAACTAGATACAAGTGAATCAATCACATCATCTTTACGTTCTGCCTCTTCTACATCATCCAAATCATTCTTCATATCCACACATAACTTCTTCATGTGCTCTACAATTTCAATTTCCGAAATTGTCATATCTCCTTGAAGACGTTTTGTCGCCTGATGATTCATATTCACGGCATAATCACTAATACGCTCAATGTCCACTAACATCAAATAATAGCTAGACAAGGCTTGAGAAATATTCACATTCAAGTTTGGCGTAGCCAAAGCCGTACTAATATATTCACTAATGACTTTATCCAAGTAATTGACTGTATCCTCTCTTTTGTAGATTTGTTCATCTATCTTATCACTAAACTGCAACAATTGATCAAAAGCCTGATTTACATTCTCATACGCAAGCTCTAACATGTGCATAGTTTCATCATTGATTTGTTTCACTGAAATAGCTGCACCACCAATCATCTTCTTAGATTTAGGTAGTGGCTGCAAAAACAATAAACGCTCATCTTCTGTTTCTTTATTTTCAACTGGTAAGATGTGTTGCGCAAACTCAGCCAAGTATGTTCCAAATGGAAGCAACAAGATTGTTGTACAAACATTAAATATAGTATGCATATTCGCAATCTGTGCAGTCGCATTGTATGGCGTTAAATGAATAACCCAAGATACCAATGGTGTAAACATACATACAATTGTAAAAATCGTTGTACCAATGATATTAAAACTCAAGTGAATGGCGGTAGCCTGCTTAGCCTCACGACTTGTTCCAATTGAGGCAAGAACAGCCGTAATACAAGTACCAATATTCTGTCCAAACAATACATATACTGCTCCATCCAAACCAATAACACCACCGGCTGCTAGGGCTTGTAAAATACCTACAGAAGCTGAACTCGATTGAATCAAAGCCGTAAATCCTGCACCCACCAAAATACCTACTAATGGATTTGAGAAGTGTGTGACTAATTCAACAAATTCTTTTGATTCTCTTAATGGCATCATAGCTGTACTCATCATATTCATACCAATAAAAAGAATACCCAAACCTGCAATGATCTGTCCAATATCAGTTGCCTTGGCACTCTTTGTAAACATAATCAATGCCACACCCATAAAGGCAACTAATGGAGCAATGGCACTTACATCTAACGCAATCAACTGACCCGTAATAGTTGTACCCACGTTAGCCCCCATAATAATCCATACGGCTTGTTGTAACGTCATCATCTGTGCGTTGACAAATCCAACAACCATAACTGTTGTTGCACTCGAACTTTGAATAACCGCCGTAACAAGTGCACCTACAATGACGCCTAAAAATCGATTTGAAGTTAATTTCTCTAAAATTTGTTTTAAACGATCTCCAGCCGCAGCTTCAAGACCATTTCCCATCATCTGCATTCCATATAGGAATAAAGCTAATCCACCCAATAAAGACAATATATTTGTTGTTGTCATATTTTCCACCTTTTCATATTTTCGTATTTAATATAAATTTAAATGGAAATTCATACTATCTTTACAATGTTAAATCTATGTTAAATTTATTTAACATTTAGTATAATAAACCCAATAAAAGGAGAATTTTATGCCAACAATCATTGAAAACAGAAGAAATTTACACCAAATTCCAGAAATTGAACTTACCACACAAAAGACAGCACAATATATTGAAAACGTATTAGACTTATATGACTGCACCATTGATCATCCCATCCAAAATAGTGTAACCGCCTATTTTGACAATAAGAAAGAAAAGACAATCGTATTCCGTTCCGATATGGATGCACTTCCTATGGAAGAAAATACAGGCCTAGAATTCAAAAGCACCAATGGATGTATGCACGCCTGTGGACACGACGGCCATATGGCCATGGTTTTAGAATTAGCTAAATACGCCAAGGAAAGCGACTACAACGTCTTATTGTTATTTCAGCCAGGCGAAGAAAAACCTGGTGGCGCCAAACCTATCATTGAATCTAAATTCTTCGATAAATTTAATATTGCCGCCATCTACGGAACACACATCTATCCAGAACTAGAAAAAGGAAAAATTTATACACGCCCTCATGAAATGATGGCTGGTGGATGTGAGTTTGAAATTCTGGTAAAGGGAAAGGCAAGTCATGCAGCCCAACCTCAAAATGGAATCAACGCATTAACGGCTTGTGTTGAAATTCTACAAAAGTCTTTAGAACAAGAAGAAAAAGCCTTTGACAACAATACATTCCACCTATTACACTTTGGTACTTTCCATTCTGGCCAAGCCTTCAATATTATTGCAGATCAAGCTCATGTACGAGGATCTATTCGCTATTATGATCCAAAGGTATTTGATCAAATTGTTAATATCATTGAACAAAACATGAATAATGCAATCAAAAAATACAAGGTGCAAGTTAATTTCAAAGTCAATCATCACTATCCACCTGTACTAAATAATGAAGAATTATTTCATACCCTATACAAAAATAACCTAGTCAATAAACTAGATAGCCCTGTGCTTATTAGTGAAGACTTTGGTTACTACAGAAACGTAGCCCCATCTATCTTCTTCTTTTTAGGTACTGGTGACACCATTCCATTACACTCAAATAAGTTCACCTTTGATGAAGACATCCTATACAAAGGCGTAGAACTATACAGGAAACTATTAACGACAAAGATCCCATTCTAGTAAGCACTAGGATGGGTTTTTAAGTATCATGATAACAAAATCGGGTTCAAAGTAAATGAACCCGATATCATGCAATTCATTAAAATGAACCCAAAAATCACTCAAATAGAGCTCAACCTATCCCGTTCAACTATTAAGCGCATATTAAATAGGTTGCGTAAAGGCTCAAATCAAAAGACTATATAAAAATAGTTGGGGTCTAGATACGCTATAAGATTACATAGGGCAGTGTGCTA
>NZ_JANFYN010000059.1 GCF_024460475.1 Holdemanella sp. MSK.7.32
ACAAGGATGACGGAAGCATTAAAATGGTTGAAAAAATGGACCCAGACAACTAAATAAAATGGTACCCATAAGGAGGACAACAACGTGACAGTTGTGATACTCACTTGTGGGTATTTTTTTTCGTTGTTTCAAAATGTATATGTCGAATAATAAGAGATTTTCAAAGGAAGAAATAGATGCATTGTCTAAATCACCTTATGTAAAAAACATTCGAGAAGACAGGCTTACATTCACCTATGAGTTTCGGTGCATAGTATATGATAGGTGGATTGTAAATCCCGGCTTATCTGAACTTAGAAAAATATTGGAGTCATTTGGATTTAGTCGTTCTTTACTAGGTAGTACATTTAGTAAAAAGATGCATTATAGATTTATTGGTAATGGAAGACCATCCGGAGGGAAAAATAAAATTTTTAAGGTTAATGCACAAAATATAGACAAGTACGATGACTCATTTTTAATTGATTCAGATGTTTTTATTAAATCTAGAAGAGGTGTTCGATTTACTTCTGAATTTATTGATCAAGTCTATAAAGAATATCCTGAAATTTCCATCGAATCTCAGCTGGAATCTTATGGCTTGGATCCTAAAAGAGTTGGTTATCAAAGAATCTACAAGTTAAAAAATCTTCTTGAAGACATAAATCCACATAATGAAAAATTTGATTCAGATATTATAAATAAGTATATCCTTCATCCATATGTTAAAAGGTGTACATCTAAACAATTTGTTCTTAATAATAGTTTTTATAATGAAGCCTATAAATTCAAAGAACTTCCTATTGATGAGGTTCTTGGCATATTTGAAATCAATGGATCTGATCTACCTATTAGTGTGCGTAACAGAATACAAAATGAATTGAACAAATGGAATATTGAATCTTTGAGTGTCTTAGATGAGATTGATTCGGATTTCAAACTTCGCGTTCAATATAATAAGATGCGAGCTTTAGAGAAACTGTCTTTAATGTATTTCAACAGATTGCGAAACAATCTTCCACATTATACCTTCGAACAGAAGAAAGTGTTGTGTAAATGGATCAAGGAGCTTCCTCATGACCGATACGATTATTCTGTTCAATCGATTCTTAAAAAGATTGGATTATCCAGGTCATCCTATTATTCGATTCTTTCAAATGACAACTATGGCATGAAGGACAAACAGGATGAGATTGATTTTCAACATATAAAGACAGTTATGGATTATAAAGGATTCAAGAAAGGTTCACGTACCATTTATATGATGCTTCCTGGAATGTGTGGTGTTCATTTTGGAAGAGCCAAGATTCTTAGACTGATGAAAAAGTATGGCTGTGTATGTACTGTGCGCAAGGAACGTCCTGAATTGAAAACGAATAGAGAGAATTTGAAGAATAATCGAAAACCAAACTTATTAAAAAGAAGATTCCGTCTGGCAAGACCTAATGAGATACTGCTTACGGATGTGAGTTATTTAAAATACAGTACAAATAAAACAGAATACTTTTCATGTATAAAGGATGCAGTCACAGGCAGAATCGTGAATCATGTCACTTCATCCGCTAATGATTTGAGTTTGGCTACAGATACAATAGCTTGCCTTGATTCCACTGAAAACACTCTTTTCCACTCGGATCAGGGGATACTTTATTTTAGCGATGTATTCCAAAATAAACTAAAAGAACTTGGCTATGAACAATCTATGTCACGTCGAGGCAACTGCTGGGACAATTCCAGTCAGGAATCCTACTTTGGACATATGAAGGATGAGTGTGACTTCTCTAAATGCTCCACTCCTGAAGATGTGAGGAAAACAGTCGATGAATATGTATACTACTACAATTATGAACGCCCTCAATGGTCACGTAATAAAATGACTCCTGTAGACTATGAAAAATATCTTTATTCAATGTCGGATGGTGAATATTCAGAATATATGGAAATCGAACAGGAAAAATATGATAAGATGATGGAAAAAGCAGGAATAAAGGCATTAAAACGAGCAGTTGAGCTCGGTGCCTTTACACAGGAGAAATTGGAATTATGGCTCAAGTAAAAAAGAAAAAGAAGAAACAGACAGAAGCACAAAGATTAGCACATCGTGATGCGGTCATTGCACATGCAGACAATAAATTCGTTGCAGAACTTACAGAAAAGATGGACGCATTCATTTATACAAAGGATTTTTATATTGCCCTTTATAAACAATTAGAAAAAGGAATGACAGCTATCGAAGCCTATGAATCATTGGGATTCGACACCAAAACACTTGGAAAAGACTGTGCGCAGTCTGCAGCCAAACGAGCAAGACAAAAGGCTAGAAATGGCGAGTTTGAACCAAAAGCAGATAACTTTGATGGAAGTGTTCCAATTGAAGAAATGCCTGAAATGAGTCTTGAAGAAAAAGTAGCGTATCAGGAAGCTCGTATCAGATATTTGGAAGATTACGTAGAATTTCAAAAAAAATGCCATCCATATTGGAGGAGATATACTCATCGTACAACGTCAAGAAGTAAAAGATGATAAATTCTACATGGCATATGACTATATAAAAAGAGGAAAAGCAGAACAGAATGGATACACGAACACAAAGGTTTTCAAGATGTTCGGTATCAGCAGTACAGGATATTATAACTATGTTGCACGAAAAGAAGACAGAAACGGAAAGCTAGCAGCTCAAAGAAAAGATGAAAGCTACGTGATTCGCTGTTTTAAACGTATCATTAGAAGATTGGGGTTTGTCCCTGGTAAAAGAACATTCCGTCGCCATATGTTTAGAAGATTCAACTATAAGATCAGTATATCCAGGACGTCAAAAATCATGAAAAAGATGCAGATTACGGCACAGCTTCCTAAAAAAGATGCCTATAAAGGCCAGGCTACACATCACCATGAATGTATGGCCAAGCCAAATCTGGTCAACCGCAATTTTAAACTAGGGATAAGACAAGTTATTCTTACTGATATTACTTATATTCATTATGGTTACTATCGCACACCTGCCTATATGTGTGCTTTTAAAGATGCCTATACAACAGAGATACTTGGACACGCTGTATCAAGTAAAATGGATGTGGCTCTTATTCAGGAAGCATTCAACAATATGATGGATGATCATAAAAGTGAATTTCCAAAAGATATGGAAGTATACTGTCACAGTGATCAGGGCTCTCAGTACCTTTCAACTACATTCAAACAATTATTAAATGAAAATGACTTTATCCAGTCCATGTCAAGAAGAGGTAACAGCCAGGACAATGCACCCATGGAATCTTTTTTTGGACGCATGAAAACTGAAATAATCGACATTATCGCAAGATGTAAAAATCTGGATACTGTAAAACAATTGATCAACGGATATATAAATATGCACAATAATGAACGTTATCAGGAAAACCTTGCAGCCCTTTCTCCAAGTGAATTCTATACATACAAAGTAACAGGACAATATCCATTGGACAATTACTATGGAATAGAAGCTACAGAACTGATGTCGCTTGAACAAATTATTGAAGCAAAACTAGAGATGCAGGAAAAGAAAAAAGAATTGAAAAGAGAACGTCAAAAAATCAATGAACAACAGTCTCGATTATTTACAGACCCGCTTGAAATCATAAAACGCGACAAAAAGAAAATGAAATCCGAAAAGAAGAAATGGGACAAACAGCTTCAACTTGTGGAAAATCAATTAGCGAAGATAAAAGATGTACTTCGAAAAATCGATGACGCTTTGCGCTTCTACTACAATGAAGCAACCGATGAAATCAAGGAACAATTGAAAGATCCATTGAACTGGAAGAATCATACACAACTTGATTATTATAAAGACATTGACGCATTATACTAAAATCTAAAAAAATCATAAATCTCAGATTGAAAAAAGTCCAAAAATCAGGACTTCCTTTCGTCGCGCAAACAACATATAAATTACAAGCATAAAAAAACGAGCATCACTATTTTGTGACACTCATTTAACAAGAACTGTCAGATATTTGTCCTTGACTTTCGAACCAGTTTAAAATGTTGTCTGAGCCCAATATCAGCTATAAACCGTTTTGGGGTATATGCCGCCCCTTAAATTCTTGGAGAGCAAATTCACATAACCCCATCCAAATTTATTGCGCCAAAAAAAGAGAAGAGTTCGTTTCATAAATATCACCCTTCTCTTATACGTAATTTTTTGATGTTTTTCTATTTAATTTCAAGAATTTTTACATCATATGGTTCTTCAACACGTCTTACAGTACATACATCTCCAACTTTGTGGTCCATGATGACTTCTGCAAGTGGTGTTGTGTTTGAAAGCTTACCATTGAATGGATCCGCTTCAATTGTACCCACGATATTGAATGTTACTTCTTGGTTGTCTGATAAATCTAAGATTTTAACAGTAGATCCCAATTTTACAACATTCTTTGTCTTTTTATCTTCCGCATTATCGGCTTCACTAATGATTTCAGCATTTTTGATCATTGCCTCTAATTCACGAATACGACCTTCGACTTGAGCCTGGTGTTCTCTGGCTGCATCGTAGTCGGCGTTTTCAGACAAGTCACCTTGTGCACGAGCTTCCTGCAACTCAACGATAACTTCCTGACGAACTTTATGAACTAGGTTTTCATGTTCATTGACTAAATCATTATAACCTTCTTGGGTAACGTAAAATTTTTCATTTGCCATGTGGTATCACTCCTTGTATTTAGCACAAAAAATTATAACATAATCCTTAAATTATGCAAAACATTGTTACAGATTTAATCCTAATTCTTCGCAAATCTGTAAATGTTCTTCATATGTTTTTGAATATTGGACTTCCCCATTTTTCTTATGATGGATATCTGCTGCAAAAAATAAGTATCCATCTTCTCTATTAGGATTAAGTACTGCTTGAATTGCCTCTTCTCCCGGATTTAGAATCGGTCCAACTGGTAAGCCTTCATGTAAGTACGTATTGTATGGCGAATCAATTTCTGGATTGGTTTCACAATCTTTTGGATCATTGAAATCATCATATAATGCATAACAAACCGTTACACTCGATTGTAGTTTCATACCTTGATCTAAACGATTGTAGAAAACACCGGCAATTTTAGCCATATCACCAGGTTCACTTGCTTCAAATTGAACGACACTTGCCAAGCTAATGATTTGATGGATGGATAAGTCACTTTTATCAAATGCCTTTTTATTCTCTTTATACATCACATCAAAACGATCTAACATTACACGTGTAATATCATCAAGAGAGTCATCTTTTTCCAAGAAATATGTGTCAGGAAATAAATAACCTTCTAATTTCACTTTATAGTTGGAATTATTTAAATCATCTACATTTAAGAAGGAATAATCCTTTGCGAGCGTTTGAATATAAGAAATATCATTCCATTGATTTAAAATTTCTTCTGAAGAATACTTTCCATCATATAAATTTGATATTTCAGCCGCAATCTCTTTGGCCCATTTGCCTTCCGGTATTTTTAAGACAAGAGCATCTTTCTTAAGTTTTGTACTATCTTGAATGGTAGACAAAATATCTTTTATGCTCATGCCATTATCCAATTCAAAAGTACCTGCCACAAAATTTGTGTTGTGAGTTGCCTTGGCATAAAGCTTGGCAACACTCGCATTTGAGATCAGATTCTCTTTTTTCAAATTCTCTAAAACTGAATCAATTGACTCATTGTTTTCAATGGTAAACACTACTTCCTTATCCCCGTTGCCCGTACTTGATAATCCTGTCTTTACGACAAAAATCGAACCAAGACCGGCGATAATTAAAATGAATACAACGACTAATAGGACAACTCTTACAGAATTGACTTTTCGCCTAGTCGGCATTTTCCTCGTCCTCAACAAACGTGTTGATTACTTCTTCTACCATTTCCCATTCGGCATCGCTTTCAATAGGAATCAACTGACCTTTGTCGTCATAGCGAGATGCGAATACTTCGCCCTCATCATTGTCTGGATCTTGGAAAACCACATATTGGCATCCCGTTTCATCACTGTCAAAAGTGAATAAGATGGTCATCTTTTTTTCATTTCCATCTTCATCATATACATATAAACTATTTGAATCTAACATAAATATACTTTTCCTTTCAAAAATAAAGGAGGATCTAGAATCCCCCGTTTTGTCTGTCCAAAAAACTCTGTAAAATTTGAACGGCAGCCATCTGATCAATTACTTTTTTACGTTTCTTTCTAGAAACATCCCCCTGTAGTAAGATTTTTTCGGCCGCAACCGTTGTTAGTCGCTCATCCCATAGATGAACTGTAATACCCGAAGACTCTAATTTCTTGGCAAATTCACAAGATATTTCACCACGAATTCCGATATCTCCATTCATGTGCTTTGGCAAGCCTAAAACTACTTCTTTGACTTTATTTTCTTTTAATAGCTTTAAAACTTCTTCTAAACAAGCATCATAATCATCTGATTCAAAACGCACAGTCGTTAAAGCTCGACACGTAATATGAAGCGCATCACAAATCGATACACCACATGTTTTTGAACCAAGATCTAAACCAATGATACGATCCATTATTTCTCTAAATACGCACGTACAAGTTCTTCAATGATTTCATAACGTTCAATCTTTTGGATCAAGTTACGAGCATTCTTGTGAGAAGAAATATACGCAGGGTCGTTACTAATCAAATAACCAGCAATCTGATTTTCTGAATTATAACCACGTTCTTCCAAAGCATCACTTACTTCACGAAGAATCATCTTGATATTTTCACGACGAATCTCTTCCGTAGTAAATGTCATTGTTTCGGTAATGTCTTTCATAATTTCACACTCCTTAACACGTTTTTATTATATATGAATCCAATTCAAAAAGAAAGCGATTTAAGAGAAAATGGGATGTTAAACACCCCATATACAGTAAAAGCAATCACTTTTTTGTTGAATATCCTCTAAGATAAAGATCCATTTGGCACAAGATGTAAGATTTTGTTGTCGATTCTTTACTTCAATAATTGTTTCAATCGACATTTGAAGAAGTCTTCTTTCAAAATCTTCGTACGATTTATTTTGTACGTCTAATCCAAACATTTCATACATCACTGGAAATTCATTATCTTTTACTACATTCAAATCCACTATGATCTTACGCATAGCTTAGGCCTCTTCAAATTGTGCATTATATAACTTCGTATAGAAGCCATTACGCTTCATCAATTCATCATGGCTTCCCACTTCTACAATGTCTCCATGGTCCATCACGATAATATTATCCGCATCACGAATCGTAGATAGGCGGTGCGCAATCACAAAGCTTGTACGACCCTTCATTAACTCATCCATTCCCTTTTGAATCAAGACTTCTGTACGTGTATCCACACTACTTGTGGCCTCATCTAAAATCAAGATTTTAGGATCTGCCAAGAAAGCACGGGCAATCGTTAATAATTGTCGTTGTCCTTGACTAATATTACTAGAAGCTTCATTCAGTACGGTATCATAACCATGATCTAATGTACGAATAAAGTGATCGACATGCGCAGCTTTGGCAGCTTTCATGACCTCTTCATCGGTTGCGTTGGGTCTACCAAATCGTAAGTTTTCTAAAATACTTCCTTCAAATAACCAGGCATCCTGTAATACCATACCAACCATATTACGTAAACCACTTCTTGTATAGTCCGTAATATTATGGCCATCAATATAAATAGCGCCTGCATTCAACTCATAGAAACGCATCAATAATTTGACAATCGTTGTTTTACCTGCACCTGTAGGACCTACAATAGCGGTTGTTTGGCCTGGCTTGATATACATCGAAAAATTGTTAATGACAATCTTATTTGGATCATATCCAAAACATACATTCTCAAAAGTTACTTGGCCTTGTACATCTTCGAATACAACTGGATTTTGTACTTCAGCAACTTCTTCTTCACTTGCCAAGAATTCAAAGACACGCTCTGCAGCCGCTGCCGTACTCTGTAACATATTCATCGATTGTGAGATTTGTGAGATTGGTTGCGTAAAGTTACGTGTATACGTAATAAACGATTGAATGTCACCCACCGCAATTTCACCATGAATCGTTAAATAACCGCCTAGAATACATACGCCGACATAGCCAATATTACCAATCAAGTTTGTCAATGGCATCATTAAACCTGACAAGAACTGGGATTTCCATGCGCTTGTATACAATTGATTATTATAATCTTTAAACGATTTTAAAGAATCTTCTTCCCCATTAAAAGCTTTCACAATTGTATGTGCTGCATACATCTCTTCAATATGTCCATTGACTAAACCTAACGATTTTTGTTGAGCCTTGAAGTAGCGTTGACTCTTTTTCACAACAACCATCACTAGAATCATACTGAGTGGAATCACAACAAGAGCCATTAATGTCATTTTCCAAGATATACTTAACATCATCACTAGAAAGCCAATAATTTGTACAATGCTTGATACCATCGTGGATAAAGATTGGTTTAAAGATTGAACTAGGGTATCTACATCATTAGTAAATCTTGAAAGAATATCTCCATGACTATTTTTATCAAAGTAAGATAGTGGAAGTTTATCAATCTTTTGGTTCATTTCCTTACGAAGCTGATAGCCCATTTTATTGGATACACCACTCATCAACCAGCCTTGAAGATACGAGAAGGCTGTACTCATGGCATAGATAGCTAATAATAAGGCACACGTCTTTTTGATCGCATCAAAATCAATGCCACCCTTGCCTTGTACTTTATTCATAAAGCCTTCGGCTATTTCTGTAATAATATTTCCTTGAATCTTAGGTCCAATGACCATAATACATACGGAGACAACGGCACAAAGAATTCCAATTAGGAAAGTAAATTTAAAAGGTTTGATATAATTGAACAACTTCTTCATTGTACCTTTGAAATCTTTTGCCTTTTCGCCGCCACCACGCATACCATGGCCCATTGGACCTCTTGGACGATTGTTTTGTTTCTGATTAGACATTGGCAAGTTCCTCCTTTGTCAACTGGCTCGATGCGATTTGTTGATACACATCACAAGATTCCATCAATTCAGCATGTGTTCCTTTTCCAACCATTTTCCCTTCATCGAGTACAATGATTTGATCGGCATGTAAAATACTCGAAATACGTTGGGCTACAAGGAGTACGGTACTCTTTGTTTCTTTACAAGAAGCAGCTAAAGCTTCACGAAGTTTGGCATCCGTTTTAAAGTCTAATGCACTAAAGCTATCATCAAAAATATAGATTTCAGGTTTACGCACAATGGCACGCGCAATCGATAGTCTTTGTCTTTGTCCACCCGATACGTTTGTACCACCCTGACTAATTTCAGAGTGAATGCCTTCTGGTTTTTTAGAAACAAACTCCGTACTTTGAGAAATAGATAAAGCAGACTCGATGTCTTTTGCATTGGCATCTTTCTTTGAATATAATAAGTTGGATTCAATATCTCCTGATAGTAACATACCTTTTTGTGGAACATAGCCAATGCGACTTCTTAAATCCGCTTGTTTGACATCTCGAATATCAACACCATCCACACAAATAGATCCACTTGTCACATCATAGAATCTTGGTACTAAGTTGATCAATGTCGACTTACCAGATCCTGTACTTCCAATAAAGGCAGTCGTTTCTCCTGGCTTTGTTTCAAAGCTAATATGGCTTAAAACATCTTCATCAGCACCTGGATATCTAAAAGATACGTTTTTAAAGGATACAACACCTCGCATATTGGATGAGAAATCTTTCGTATTCTCTTTATCTTTTACTGTAATATCACTGCTTAATACTTCATGAATACGTAAAGCACTGACATTGGCACGAGGAAGCATAATCGCAACCATGGTAATCATTAAGAAGGCCATAATGACTTGCATCGCATACTGCATAAAGGCCATGATACTACCAACTTGAATGATGCCGGCATCCACTTGTTTGGATCCAAACCATAGAATCATAAGTGTAGTACCGTTCATTAAAAACATCATGATTGGCATCATAAATGCCATAGCTCGTGTTGTAAATAAAGAAATAGAAGTAATGTCTTTATTCGCTTTATCAAATTTAGCTTCTTCAAGATGCTCATTGTTGAACGCACGAATGACTAACATTCCATCTAATAATTCTCGTACAACGCTATTCATCTTATCAATCATTTTCTGCATGATCTTAAATTTTGGCATAACAATCATAAAGATCGCAAATACAACGCTTAAAATAATCACGACACATAAAGCTAGAATCCAAGTCATATTCGCTCCAGACTCAATGACGTGTAGTATGGCTCCAACACCAATAATAGGTGCATACATGACAATTCTTAAAAACATTGCCACCGTCATCTGTAGTTGTTGAATATCATTTGTGGTACGTGTAATTAAGCTTGATGTACTAAATGTATTTAGGTTCTCATTCGAGAAATGCGTCACTTTTTCAAATACGGCTTCACGCAAATCTTTAGAGAAACCGGCCGCAATACGACTTGCCAAGAAACCAACTAGAATTGCACATACAGCACTGCCTAGGGCATAACCTAACATCTTAAGTCCTGAATAGATAATATAGTCTTGTTGGATCTTTTCCATATCCATACCTAGATCACTATATTCCTTCTTTAAAAATTGTGAGCTCATGCTTGTTACTGTCGAATCTCCGAGTTTGGAAATCTCGGATTTTGCAGCTTTTCTATATGTATCCATACCATTCATCATAAGTAGTTGAGGTATTTGTACATTGTTCTCTTTAGCATCCTTACTCACTTCTACCATTGTCATTTGAAGTAGGGTCAAAGTGGAAGAAAGCTTTTCTTCCTTTTCTTCACTGATATCTTTTAATAGATATACATTCTCTGTTTTCAAGGCTGGAATTCTCGTTTTTTCTTCCTTAGTTGCCTTGCTTGGTGTAACCAATTTATAAGAAGATGTCATTAAATCTTTTTCGGAATCGGTTGCGAACATTACATACGAATTGAATGTACTTTCACGAACCTGTTCATAGACACCACTTTCAATACCTCCATTTTGAATGCCTGTATTGACAATGTTTTGCATATAATCCGGCATTGTCAGTTCGCATGTGGCTTGTCCAAACAACAAACCAAGGGCAAGGACAATGGATAGCCAATATGGCTTTAAATATTTCATAATCTTTGTCATTTTTTATTTTCCTCCATATAATGAGCTGTCTTTTTTAAAATATCTCTTAAATGCGCACAGTCAGATGGCCCAAGATAATCTAAATATGAATAAACATTAGCTATATGGGAATCCATACGCTTTTGAAACATGTCGATTGCCTCTGGAACAATTTGAATATAGACCGTTCTACGATCCGTATTCGAATGCACCCTTTGAAGCAGGCCCTTCTTTTCAAATCCAGCAATCATCTGCGATACAGCTGCTGGAGATACACCGAGAATATTTGCCAGTTCACTCATTGTAATCTGATGATTCTCTGCTTTATAAATCGTTTTAAACAACATCACATCTTTAATTCTAGGCCCATCTTTACAATGACGGTTATTTCGAACATAGTTCGTGACTTTATATGTTAGATCAAACAATAAATCTAGTACTTCATCTTGAACTTCCATAAGAACCTCCAATTTATTTAAGTAGCTTAACTATATAACTACTTAACTATTTAGTCAATAAAAAAATTAGATAATAAAAATCAAGCCTAATTCATAAAATTTTGTGTCTTTCCATGAAGGACACATTTTTTGATGATTTTCC
>NZ_JANFYN010000006.1 GCF_024460475.1 Holdemanella sp. MSK.7.32
AAAGCACCTGCATCTACGAATATCTGTGATTACATCTCGAACGCCTAAGAACAAAGAGACTTAATGTTTCTTTGTTTTATTGTGCTTTATTGAGCACGAATAAGCAAACGTAATTCTTAGTTACATGAAGTTTGAACAAATCTTTTTCTTAAAAGAAGCTGTTAGTTTCATGAAAACAGTTATCAAGCAATATAGGTTTTTACAAGTTTTTATTGGTAATATGATGGTGTTACAATTTTTTAAATAAAAAATTAAACACGATATATTTCCTCTCTACAAACCACTTATCTTTTGTGTTAAAATAAATCAATAAATCGGGATTTATAAAGGAGAATATTGATGAAATTATTTTTATGTTCGCACTTTTCAAGTGTAGGAAGTTTGATAAAAGAAGAAATTGATAACAAGAAAGTCGCATTTATTCCCACAGCTTCGCTGCGTGAAGGCTATACCGGTTATGTCGGCTCGGCTCGAAAATTATTCAAAAAGTTGGGAGCAATCGTAACTGAAATTGATATTTCAACGGAGGCTTATTCAACGATACAGTCTGTTTTTGAAGATGCGGATGTGATATATTTTACCGGCGGAAATTCTTTTTTCCTTATAGACCAGCTCCGTAAAACGGGAACGGATGAGCTGTTGAAGAAAGAATTGGCAAAGGGAAAACTGATGGTTGGTGAATCGGCAGGTGCGATTATATGCGCTCCAAGCATCCAATATATCGAGCAAATGGATGAAAAGCCGGAGGACTACTCACAAGAAGATGATGCAGGGCTTGATTTGATTGATTTCTATGTTCTTCCGCATTATCTTACAGCACCATTTAAGAAAGTTACCGAGAAAATAATGACTGAGTTTTCGGATTTGAATCTATGCCCAATTAACAACCGTCAGGGAATTGTAATTGACGGTGAAGGTTCAAAGGTTATTTGCAAAGACTAATTTGAAAATTCAAGTTTGGAGAATTGAGAAAATCGGAAGTTTACAGCGAGGTGAAAGAGGTTGAATTATGTAGAATATGGAAATGAAAACAGCGATGTAATTATCCTCTTACACGGAGGCGGTTTATCATGGTGGAATTACAAAGAGGCTGCTGAAAGACTTCAAACAGATTATCATGTGGTTTTGCCTATATTAGATGGACATGCAGGATGTGATAAGCAGTTTACAACGATAGAGAATAATGCTTTGGATATTATAGAATTTGTAAATAGCAAATTGGGCGGTTCTGTTTTAATGATGGGAGGACTATCGCTTGGAGGGCAGATTTTGCTTGAAATTTTATCTCAACGCAAAGATATATGTAAGTATGCAATAGTGGAAAGTGTACTTGTGGTACCTTCAAAATTTACATATTCTATGATTAAACCGGCGTTTGGAAGTTGCTATGGCTTAATAAAGTATAAGTGGTTTTCAAAATTGCAATTCAAATCACTACGAATAAAGTCAAATTTGTTTGATGAATATTACAAAGATACTTGTGCTATTAGAAAGAGTGATATGATTGCCTTTTTACAGGAAAACTCAGTATATTCACTAAAAGATGGCATTGGAGAGTGTGAAGCAACCGTTCAAATTTATGTTGGAGAAAAAGAAAAGCAATCAATGAAAAAATCTGCTAAAATCATTCATGAAAAATTGCAGGATAGTTTTATACAAGTTCTTCCTAATATGTATCATGGAGAGTTTTCGATAAACCACGCAGATGATTATGTGAGAAAACTATTAGAAATAGTAAAGCGAAGGTAACTTTCAGTCTTAAGCAGAGACTGAAAGCAACAGAAGATTTGAATTTATGGAGAAGACAATGATGAATAAAAAGACACAAAAAATAGGAGTGATTTGTTCAATTGTACAGATTATATTAAGCATAATATGCTTGATTTATAGTGCGATAAATCAAGAAAATATTATAATGTGGGTATTGTTTTTATGCTCTGGAATTTTATCGTTAAGCTCGAATATTAGTAGAAACAATAAAAAAGAAGACGAGTGAGGAAGTGCAAATTCCAGCTTGTCGATGTATAGACAAAACTAGTAACGGGTAGACCTCATCAATTTACCCGCTTTTTTTACGCCTTCTATTTAACTATGAGTAGTGTTTTGGAGGTTTCCGTGATGATGGTTTGTCCAAGTTGTAAAAAGAGAAGACCTTCAGCAAAAGCACCTGCATCTACGAATATCTGTGATTACATCTCGAACGCCTAAGAACAAAGAGACTTAATGTTCTTTTATGTTTACTCAGAGAATATTCTAAACAAACACGAGAAGGAGTCTTTTTAGTCTAATTCTAGACTACGTTACCCGTTTTTAGTTTCACCGTTACAAGTGAGTATTACCCATTCTTACTTTAACGGTTTGTGTTCTGTCTCGCTAAATGCACAGCTTAGTTTAACATCGACCTGCGGGCAGAATTTGCTAAATGCACGGCTTAGTTTCTATATGCACGTTATAGTTTAACGATGACATTTGAATTAGGATAGTTTTATCCTAATTTTTTTCTTTACAAGTGATATATACTGTTATACACTGTTATATAGAAGGTGATACAATGATTATTATCAATAATAGTTCAATGATTCCTATTTATGAACAGATTGTGAATCAAGTGAAACAAAATATTGTGGATGGTAAGTTAAAAGAAGGAGATGCTTTACCGAGTGTTCGTGGTCTATCAAAAGATTTAAAAATATCGGCTTTAACTGTTAAAAAAGCATATGACATATTAGAAGCGGATGGCTTATGTAGAACAGTTCAAGGTAAGGGTTCGTTTGTGTTGGGGGTAAATCCTGGCTTGGTACATGAGCAGCGTGTAGTTGAAATCCAAAAGGATTTAGAGAAGGTACTTGATAAAGCGAAATCTTATGATTTATCAAAGGATGAAATTAGAGATTTATTTGAAATCTTGATGGAGGAATAAGAATATGCGATTTGTAAAGACATATAATGATTTTAAATTGGATTGTAAACTTGAATTAAAGCCAGGAACAATAACGGCTTTGATTGGTCGTAATGGCTCTGGTAAGACAACTTTATTTAAGTTGTATCTTGGTTTGATTGAAGATGATGATAAACATACAAATCAAGTGAATAAAGAAGAAATTGGTGTTGTATGGAATGATTCGAGTTTTTGTTTGGTTTTAAATGTTCTTGAAATTAAAAAGATTCTAATGTATTCCTATAAACATTTTAATTGTGATTATTTTAATTCTATGATTTCTCGATTTGAATTGGATCCAAAGAAACCACTAAAGGAATATTCTACGGGTATGCTTTCAAAACTGAAGATCATTATTGCGACAAGTCTTCATGCGAAAACTTTATTGTTAGATGAACCAACGAGTGGTTTAGACGTGATTGCACGAAATGAAGTATTAGATTTGTTGCGGGATTATATGGAACAAAATGAAGAGACTTCTATACTAATTAGTTCACATATCGCAAGTGATTTAGAGGGTTTGTGTGATACATTTTACTTTATTGAAAAAGGAAAAATCATTCTGCAAGAACAGGATCTAGAATCTTATGCACTATTAAAGGGTGTTGATGAAACTGTGGATTTAAGCTATGCATTAAAAAAGATAGGTTCGACTTATCTTACAAATGAAAGACAATTTTATGTAGAAAACTATCCAAATCTAGTCATTGAAAAAGCACATATTGATCATTTGATGGAATATATGATAAAGGGGGAAACTGTATGAAGGGTTTGTTAGTCAAAGATTTCTTGTTGATGATAAAAAGTAAGAAAGTCATATTGTTTATGTTGTTCATTGGAATCGTTGGTGGGATAAATGATATTTCATTTGCGACAGGCTATATTTTGATGGTTCTTGCGATATTAAGCTTATCTACAATTTCGTATGATGAAGCCAATCACGGCTTAAAGACTTTGTTTACGTTACCTATTTCGAAATCGGATTATGTGAAAGAAAAATATTTATTTTCTTTGATTATTACGGGAATTGGTTTTGCGTTAGTCGCAATCTTAAATTGTTTTAGTAAAAGTGGTTTCATGGAAACATTTATAATCGTATCAACAGCTTTGTTCTTGTTAGCGATATCTTTGCCTTTTCAATTAAAGGAAGGCAATGAAAAGGGAAGAATTGTATTATTTGTGGTGGTGTTTGGATGTACCTTCTTATTCGCTTTCTTAAATCAATTTATTCCTAAATTCTTTGAATCTATAGAATCTGTATTGAATACATTAGATTCTATTATGTTTAGTGTAGGTTTATTGATTACAAGTTTTGTTCTATATTTTATTTCTATGATGATTTCAATTCGAGTATACAAAAATCGTGTTCTTGATTAATTCACCAGTTTATCTACAATGTGATTGATGATATTCGCAATTTCTTTACAAGATTCAATACATCCTGCATCGATCCATTGTTGGATGGTTGCCAAGGATCCAAAAAGAATGTAGTTTTTGATGTATGGATCGTTTTGCGAAACTTGCTCAAGTTGTTTGTTGATGGAATCGAGTGCTAGAACTTGTTTAGGAAATTCATTGTCGACATTGCATTCAAAAAAGATTTTGATGGTTTCTTTGTTGGATTTTAAAAATTGGAGTAATTGGATAAAAGAAGTTTCTTTTGGCTGATCACTTAATTGTTCATTGATTAGTTTAATGACTTCTTGCTCCATTTCTTTAATGACATCATATTGACTACCATAATACTTGTAAAAGGTGGAACGATTGATATCGGCCTTTTCACATAAGCTAGAAATGGTAATCTTATTGATGTCTTTTTCTTTTAAGCATTCGAATAAAGCTTCTCGAATACATCTTTTTGTCATTTGTATTTTTCTGTTCATAATCAACACCTGTTGCTTTCATAACAATATGTTAAAATCAGTCGATTGAAAAATCAAGAGATAATTTTCTATAATTAGTTCAAATGGAGGGCTTTTTATGCTTCAATGTAAAAATATTATGAAAGATTATGTTTCAGGAGATGAAATTGTACATGCATTAAAAGGTGTATCACTTTCTTTTCGTGAACATGAATTTGTTTCAATACTTGGACAGAGTGGATGTGGTAAGACTACATTTCTAAATATTATTGGTGGTTTAGATCATTATACTTCTGGTGATTTAATCATCAATGGAAAGAGTACAAAGGATTATAGTGATAAAGACTGGGATACGTATCGTAATCATCAGGTTGGTTTTGTGTTTCAATCGTATAATCTGATTATGCATCAAAGTGTTTTAAGTAATGTAGAATTAGCTTTAACACTAACGGGAGTCAATAAAGAGGAAAGAAGAAAAAGAGCTATAGAGGCTTTAAATAAGGTTGGACTTTCGGATCAAATTCATAAAAAGCCAACCCAGATGTCGGGTGGACAAATGCAGCGAGTGGCCATTGCCCGTGCTATTGTCAATAATCCAGATATTATTTTGGCAGATGAGCCAACCGGGGCTTTGGATAGTGCAACAAGTGTGCAAATTATGGAGATTTTAAAGGAAATCTCAAAAGATAAGCTTGTCATTATGGTCACCCATAATCCGCAATTGGCAGATGAATATTCGAGTCGAATTATTCGCTTAAAGGATGGTTCTTTAGTATCGGATTCTAATCCTTTTAATGAACAAGAAATGAATGTGGATACGAGTGTGTTAAAAAGACCTGGCATGTCTTTTAAAATGGCTTGTTCATTAAGTTTAAATAATTTAATGACAAAAAAGGCACGTACATTTTTAACCTCTTTTGCCGGAAGCATTGGCATTATTGGAATCGCATTGATTATGTCATTGTCGCATGGTATGCAGTCTTATATTGATCAAATGGAAAATGATACTATGGCCAGTTATCCGATTGAGATTCAGGCTAATTCAAGTGATATGTCTACGTTAATGACAACGATGATGGGCATGAAGAAAAAGACAGAAGAACATACGGATTCTAAAATCTATTCTCGTCCTTATGTGGAGGATGTATTAGAATCTTTATCGAGTTCAAAAAAGAATAACTTATCGGCTTTTAAATCGTATATTGAAAATAGTAAGGGTAAAGAATTTAGAAAGACGGCGAAAGCAATTGAGTATGATTATAATTTTAATTTACAGGTTTACAATGAAAATACAGATTCTGGCTTAGTGCAAGTATCGCCAAATGGTTTGTTGGATAAATTAGGAATGTCAGATATGATGTCGATTCAATCGCAATTTATGGATTCAAGTGCTATGACCAATGATCAAGTATGGCTTTCTTTACCTGAATCGAAAAAGCTTCGTGATGATGAATATCAGCTTGTCGAAGGAAAGTGGCCAACAAACTATAATGAGGTGGTTTTAGAGGTCGATGAAAATAATGAGATTACCGATTATGCGCTTTATTCTTTAGGATTATTGGATCAGGATGAATTGGTTAAAAACTATCAGAAGATTTTAAATGGAGAGACGGACAAGATTTCAAAGACAAATCTAAAATCTTATAGTGTGGATGATATCTTAAATTTGAAGTTTAGATTGGTTCTAAATAGTGATTTATATCAAAAGGTAAATGGCTTATGGATCAACCAAAGTGAAAATGAATCGTATATGAAGGATGTTGTTTCGAAGAGTCCTGAAATCAAGGTGGTTGGAATTATTAAGCCAAGTGAATCCACGGTTTCACAACCAACAATGGGTGGTGTGTATTATACAAAGGCTATGGAAGAGTATGTAACTTCTAAGACGGAGAATGCTCAAATTGTAAAAGAACAAAAAACAAATCCAAATATCAATATTTTTACACAGGCTGAATTTGCCTCAGGTCAAAAGATGAGTATGTCAAATCTTACAAATGAGCAGATGATGCAGCTTTCAAGTATGTCGCAAGAAGAATTGATGAATTACATGAATACGTATAATGAAAATATCAATGCGACATATGATTCGAATTTGACTAAACTTGGTGTTGTAGATTATTCAACTCCGACAAAGATTTCTTTATATGCATCAAGTTTTGATGGAAAAGAAAAGCTGAGTGATTTGATTACTTCTTATAATAAGAAACAGAAAAAGAGCAATGTGATCACATACAATGATTTCATTGGAACGATGTTAAGTTCAGTAACAAGTGTTGTGAATATCATTAGTTATGTCTTGATTGCCTTTGTATCTGTATCACTCATTGTATCAAGCATCATGATTGGTATCATTACATATATTTCTGTATTGGAACGTACAAAAGAGATTGGTATCTTACGCTCTATTGGTGCCAGTAAGAAAGATATCACGCGCGTATTTAATGCAGAAACATTTATTATTGGATTGATCAGTGGCGTATTAGGTATATTAATTACACTTGTATTGAATGTTCCAATTAGTATGGTGGTTGAGAATATGACAGGTGTTTCGCATATTGCCAAGTTACCTGTCAATGGCGCTGTATTCTTGATTTTCATTGATTTAGTATTAACGATTCTTGCAGGATTGATTCCATCCAAGATTGCGAGTAAAAAAGATCCTGTAGAGGCATTAAGAAGTGAGTAATCACTTCTTTTTTGGTATAATACCTGCGAGGTGATTTCATGATTCGAAAAGGAACAATTGAAGATGCTGAAATATTATCTAAGGTAGAAGCAACTTGTTTTCCACCCAATGAAGCAGCAACTTCAAAAGAGATTCAGGAAAGATTGAATGTATATGCGAATCATTTTCTTTTATTGTTCGAAAAAAATCAATTGATTAGTTTTATCGATGGGTTTTGTACAAACCAAAGAGATTTAACGGATGAAATGTATAGTGATGCGTCGATGCATGATGAAGATGGGGACTGGCAAATGATATTTGGATTAAATACATTGCCGGATTATCAAAGACAAGGATATGCCACGAAGATCATGTGTGCAATGATTGATTTGGCTAGACAAGAAAACCGAAAAGGGTTAGTGTTAACTTGTAAAGATAGATTGGTGCCTTACTATAGTAAGTTTGGATTTAAAAATGAGGGTGTATCCTCAAGTGTTCATGGTGGTGTAGTGTGGTACCAAATGCGATTGGAGTTTTAAAGATGAATATAATAAATATGGTAAAGAAATATCAAAAGAAAAAAAAGAAACAAGCTGTAAAAGAAGAAATGAAACAGATGATTCCTACGTTAAGAGGTCAATTGAATGAAGTAACTTCTAGTTTGGATGAATTAAATGGTCTTCTTAAAAAGATTACGCGTTCATGAAGTCAAAGATTTATTTAGCTATCGATTTAAAGTCTTTCTATGCTTCTTGCGAATGTGTATCTAGAGGATTGGATCCTTTAACTACAAATTTAGTTGTTGCGGATGCTTCTAGAACAGACAAGACAATATGTTTGGCTGTATCGCCTTCTTTGAAACAGTATGGAATTGGTGGAAGGTGTCGTTTGTTTGAAGTGAATCAAAAGGTAAGAGATGTGAATGCCAAAAGGAAAAAGGGGTTTTTGCGTTTTGATGGTAAATCGAGTGATGATGAAATTTTAAAGCAGAATCCTAGATACGAAGTTGACTTTATTGTTGCACCTCCTAGAATGAAATACTATTTGGATATCAGTACACAAATTTATAATATCTATTTGAAATATATTTCAAGTCAGGATATCCATGTATATTCCATTGATGAAGTGTTTATTGATGCGACGCCATATTTAAATACGTATCATTTAACACCCAAAGAGTTCGCAATGAAAATGATTCTAGATATTTATGAGACAACCGGCATCACGGCTACGGCAGGTATTGGTACCAATTTATATCTTGCCAAGGTGGCCATGGATATTGTGGCCAAACATAAAGATCCAGATGAAAATGGGGTTCGTGTTGCGGCTTTAAATGAATATAGGTATCGTAAATTATTGTGGAATCATAAGCCTTTGACTGATTTTTGGCGTGTTGGAAAAGGGTATGAGAAAAGATTGCATAAACTAGGTATTGATACAATGGGCAAGCTTTGTGCCTTTAGTTTAGAACATGGGGATGTTTTGTTTAAGACATTTGGTGTAAATGCCGAACTATTGATTGATCATGCGTGGGGGTATGAGCCTTGTACGATGGAAGATATCAAGGCATATAAGCCAGAAAAGAATAGTATTGGTTCGGGACAAGTCTTATCTTGTGGGTATGAAAAAGAAAAGGCTAAGATTTTAGTCAAGGAAATGGTGGAATCTTTAGCTTTAAGTTTGGTGGAGAAGCATTTGGTGACAAATAAAGTGGTTCTTACTATTGGTTATGAAGTAAATGCGGATTATACGGGTGAAACGATGGTTGATTTTTATGGACGTGTTTTGCCGAAAAGCTTAAATAAAATTGTTCATTTACCTCAAAAGACAAATGCGAATTCAATTCTAATTCAAAATATATTGGATGTATATGATCGGTATGTGGATTCTAGTTTATTGGTGCGAAGAATCAATGTGGCGGCTGTTGAAGTGATAGATGAAAAGAATCGTGGCTTTGAACAGATTGATTTATTTTCAAATGTGGATGAAGAAGAATTAAAGAAGGAAAATGATCTTCAAAAGGTGACTTTAAAAATAAAGAATAAATATGGTAAGAATTCGATCTTAAAGGGAACGGATTTTGAGAAGGGTGCCAAGGCAAAAGAGCGAAATGCGCAGATTGGAGGGCATAAGGCATAATGGATGAAAGATGGTATACAATGGATCGCCCTAAAAGTAAATATCCAAAGATGTCTATGTCAGATCGTGCCGCTCAATTTGCACCTTTTGCAGCTTTAACAGGTCATAAAGAGGCGATATTGGAGCAACAAAGAACAACTCAGACAAAACGCATTTTATCAAATGAAGAAAAGCTTGAAATCAATGAGAAAATCATTGAATTGATGAATTTGAAATCAAAATGCAGAATTATATATTTTGAAAAGGATAAGACAAAAAGTGGTGGTCAGTACATGGAGAGTGTTTTATCTTTTAAGCGTATAGATGAATTGAATAAGGTGTTATATTTTAAAGAGAATATTCAAATACAAATAGATGATATTGTAGATATTGAAGTATTGGAAAAGTGATGCTTATATATATTCATACGCATTATGCGGATGAACTTTCTTTAAAAGATATTGCGGATGCAGGAACGATGAGTATTGCACAATGCAATCGTTGTTTCAATAAGATGTTAAATGTAACGGAAATATCTGAAGTGTTGGATTTAATAAAGTGACGCATTTTATTCAGGTATTTAAAATCACCAAAGAAATATCGAATGATGGAGGATTAAGATGAAAAGGGCAGTTGAAGAAATATTAAAGTTTAATGAGGAAAGAGATTGGGATCAATTTCATAATCCAGAAAATTTAGCTAAATCGATTAGTATTGAGGCAGGAGAGTTGTTGGAGTGTTTTCAATGGAATAATGAATATGATAAGCAACATGTTTGTGAAGAACTTGCCGATGTGATGAATTATTGTATTTTGATGGCCAATAAATTGGGTGTGGATATGGAAGAAATTTTGTTGATGAAATTAGAACAAAATAAGAAGAAATATCCGGTAGAAAAGTGTAAAGCATCTTCTAAAAAGTACACAGAACTGATAAAATAAGGGTATGTTAGATGTTGAGCGATTACAATTCTTAGATTTATATAGTTTTGAACTACGATTGGATTATTTTGAGAAGATTTTAGAGTTTACGAGTTCTTCTTATTCCTTTTATTGGTTAGAGGCCATATTAAATTTAATGATTTATAAGGATACAATTGAATTTGATGAAATCTTAGATGAAATGATTTCTTTAGCCTATGAGGATGTGGTAGAAAAAGGGTATCACTTGGGTCCGTTGATTCATCAAAAGCGTACAAACGCATTGGAAAATGCGATTTTAAGCATCCAAAAGTATTTGCCTGAAAATTGTTCGAAACAAGAAATTATTATTTGTGTGAAACAACACGATGAAGATTTAAAGGAATATAAGAAACTATTGATCATGCAGACACCATATCGTTTATTATCTAGTTTTTTGGTGGATGTAGGTGGTAATGATCCAATTTGGAATCGGCCTAAGGATATTATAGAAACAATTAAAGATTATAATGAAAAATATAGACTTCCATATATCATAGAAAATGACAGGGGTCTTAAAAGAAGAGTTATTGTTCAACCAGAATGGAGAGATTTCTTAATGACTAATTATCGTGTCATTATGGAATGGGTCCATGATGAAAAAATCAAGTATCTTGAAAAGCGTAAGATTGAAGAGAGTGCATCTTAGGATGTGCTTTTTCTTTTGGTTAAAATAAAAAAGTTTATAGCTAGACTTACTTTTGTTTGTGTCTTAAGTACATAGCGTAAAGTAATTTCATGAATGCACTAAGTACTAAAAGTCTTCCTAAGAGTTCTAACATTATATTAATGCATATCCTTTCTGTTCTTCATATATATTACATGATTTGTATATTAAGATAAATTAAAATTTCGAGTATAAACGGAGTGCTTAAATGGTAAAAAATAAAAACTCCTTTATGTAAAGGAGTAATTGTTAAATGGTAGCGCGTACGGGATTCGAACCCGTGATACAGCCTTGAGAGGGCTGTGGCTTAACCGCTTGCCGAACGCGCCATGTGCTTAAGTATTATAGCACAAAATAAAAGAGAAGTATAGACTTCTCTTATAATTCTGCAATCAAATCGCATAAGTTTTTATAGGCTTTTTGAAAAGATTCTAGATTTAATTTTTCTTCTGGTGTATGACAACCTTCGGCAATAGGACCATATGTGATGATATCTAAATCTGGAATCAATCCTTTTAGAATTCCCGTTTCCATACCTCCGTGGGATGCCTCGGTTTCCATTTCTATGCCTTGTTTTTTTAAGATTTCTTTTAATGTATCTCTTAATGGGCTATTAGCTTCATAGTTCCATCCACAGAAGTTTGTATCTTCATGTTCAGATGCATGACATAATTGTGCAATCATGTTGATCTTATTTCCTAATTCATCCTTCATAGATTCTAATGGGGAACGAATACAGAATGCACATTTTACAACATTGTCTTCTGTTCTTAGTTTACCTAAGTTAAGGGAAGCTAGTGTTAATCCTTCAATAGCCATGGATTTATGTTGTAAACCATTTGGTAGTAAGTAGTATAGTGTAATTAATTCATTTGTATCTTTTGAAGTAAAGGCTTTAGTAGCTTTTTTTGTTTCTTCCAATTGAATATCAAGTTTACTATCACTGAATTCAAATTCTGTTTTTAAATCTTTTACGATAGAATCAATATTTGGCTTAATGTCTGAAACGAAAGTTGCTTCAGCTTCTCTAGGAATCGCATTTTCTTTCAATCCACCATTTACAGATACGATTTGAATATCTTTTAATGTTTGTAGGACTCTAAATAAGATTTTAATGGAGTTACCCTTTTCTTGATCAATGCAAGCACCTGAATGACCTCCATCTAATCCTTTGACAATAAGTTTATAGGTTGGTTTATTTACTTCTTCAAACGTGCATGTTTTATCGACATAGGCATAGCGACCACCACTTGTTGTGGTACAAGTACTAATTTCACCACCACCATCAAGACCAATCATCTTTTTGGCATTGAAGTATTCTTTCTTTAAATGGATAGATCCTAATAGACCTACTTCTTCTTGTACAGTAAATACACATTCTAAGTTTGGATGTTTTAGAGTATCATCACTTAAAATTGCCAACATGTAGCTAACTCCAAATCCATCATCAGCACCTAATGTTGTTCCTTTGGCTTTTAACCATCCGTCTTCAATATATAAATTTAAAGCATCGGTTTCAAAGTCAAAATCGACATCCTTGTTTTTTTCACATACCATATCCATATGTGCTTGCAACATAACTGTATCGTGATTTTCATAGCCTGGTGTAGCATTTTTATAAATAATCACATTATTCATGTCATCACGAACATATTTAAAATTATGTTCCTTCGCAAATTTTTCTACATAGTCTGCGATTTTTTCTTCATGAAAAGATCCATGAGGAATCTTTGAGATTTCTTCAAAATATTTGAAGATTGGGACATTTTCATCTAATACACTCATTGTTTGTACCTCCATTTGATTAAAAATAGTATAGTACAAAAAATGAGAGACGCAAGTCTCTCACTATTGAATATTGATATATCTTGTTTCTTCTTCATGCTTTACAGGTTTTGTAGGCAATAAGATAAATAATTCACCATTGTCAAAACGAGCTTTGATATCCTCTTGTTTGTAGCCTTCACCAATATAGAAAGAACGAGAATAAGTTCCAGTAAATCTTTCTTGACGAAGCACACGCGTATCTTCTTTGTTGATATTACGAGTAGCTGAGATCTTTAAGTAGCCATCTTTTAGTTCAATTTGAATATTTTCTTTTTGAATCCCACAAACCTCCATGCAGATTTGATAATATCCATCCTTTTCATAAATGTCTGTTCTTAATACAGTATTTGTATCTTGTTTTTTAGTATCGTTGAAAAAGTCATCAAAATAATTAGGGTAATAGCGCATATTGAATCCTCCTTAGCACTTATATCATTTAACTGCTAATATCATAATACAAACGTTTGGCACAGTCAATAGCTGAGTGCTAAAAATTTTGTCGCTTGTTTCTAGTACACTTTTCTGCATCAATAGCCAAGACAAACATAAGTGCATCCAATGCATTTTCTGGATCTTTAACATCAATGACATAAGTATCTGTAAAATTAAATATTTCTTTACGAATAATCGCTACAGTATCATAGCTTTCATCCACAATTGTATAATTCCATTCAGTAAGAGTTCCATCAATATGCCATCCATTATAGTCAATGTTGTAATGTGGAGTAAAGAAAGATAATTCTTTTGATAGACATCCTATATATTCATTATTCTTATAGATTTCAAATTTAGGAAGAAGAGTTATCACTTTTTCTAATACAGTACCCACTTCATTTCCATTTTGATCATAAATGACTAGTTTATGTCCCCAAGAAAGTTTTCCTTCGACTTGATATATGATTTGACCATCTTCGTTGTATATATCATAACTGTCAAACCAGGAAAAGAATCGTTGCTTAAATAATAGTTTCATAATATCACCACCACATAAATTATAGCATTGAATATATTTAAGGTTTATTTAAGTTTGAATCGGTATACTCACTTACGAAATAGGTGATTATACTTTTCATGCCCTTAGAATAATCATGCCTATTTCTTTTTTTTGACAATTTTTAAATTCTTAAGAAAACTTAAGGAAATCTTAAGAAAAACATAATACAATGTTTCTGAGGTGAATTTGTTATGAAGAAAAAACTTGGAAATATATTGATTTTTGTGCTGATTATTGGACTCACGATTGGATATGGAATTTATAAAGATAATCAATCAAAAGTCACAGTCAACAAAATCTATACGATGGAATATCAAGAACAGGCATTATCGGATTTAGAAAATGAAAGAGGAAATGGAAACTATACACTTCAAAATATATTTATGAAATACAATCCTTTTACAACCAATACACAATCGATGTATGTTTATTTTAATACATCCAAAGCGGCTAAAATTACATATACAGTAAGTTGCAGCGATTATGCAGATTTTACAGCTACGGCATATCAA
Source organism: Holdemanella sp. MSK.7.32 (assembly GCF_024460475.1). Classification (GTDB taxonomy): domain Bacteria; phylum Bacillota_I; class Bacilli_A; order Erysipelotrichales; family Erysipelotrichaceae; genus Holdemanella. Next base: position 14,543 of record NZ_JANFYN010000006.1, read on the forward strand.
GCTAAAACCTATCAGAAGGAACATGAGTTTCAATTGATTGGTTTGATTCCTGATTGTACAAATACCATCACAATTACAGCTACTTATAAGGATGGTACAAGTCAAAGTGTAAGTACAAATTATACAATGGGATCATTACTTGGTGATGAAGATATACAACTTAAACAAGTGTCTGGTTCTAAACAAGACTTAGGCAATGGTTTATATACACTATTAGGAAATGATGCCGATGATCAAGACTTTGTCTATATGTATGATACAAATGGCATTTTGCGTGGGGAAATTCCAATTATTGGATATCGTTCTCATCGTATGTTGATACAAAATCAAATGTTATATATGAGTGTATCAACACATCGAATGGCAGCTATTAATCATTTAGGTATGATTGAACACATTTATAATTTGGGTAATTATATAGTTCATCACGATTATCAATTTGATCAGGATGGAAATTTGATTTTATTAGCTACAAATGAAGAAAAGAATAGTGTAGAAGACTGCATTATTAAATTGGATGTAGAGACGGAAGAAGTAAGTGAATTGTTGGATTTAGAAGATTTGTTTAAAAGCTACAAAGAGAGTACGGATCATAAAGAAGGTTCAAAATGGGATTGGATGCATATCAATACACTTCAATATCTAAGTGATGATAGTGTCATTCTTTCTTCTCGAGAAACAAGTTCAATCATTAAAATCAATGATGTAAGCACAAATCCAAGTATTGACTATATCATAGGCAATGAAGATTTCTGGAAAGATACAGACTATACAAAGTATTTATATACAAAAGTAGGGGACTTCTTGACGAGTGGAGGACAACATACCGTAACATATATGGAGGATGATGCATTAGAATCTGGTCAATATTATCTATACATGTTTGACAATAATTTTGGATATTCTAAGACAAGAAATGATTATGATTGGACGGTAAATGATGGGATTCAAACAAGTATTACAGAAGGAACGACATCCTATTACTATCAATACTTAGTGGATGAAAACGAAGGTACATATACATTGGTAAATTCATTTGAAGTTCCATTTAGTGCCTATGTATCGAGTGCACAAAATCTAGGTAATCATATTGTCGTAGATTCAGGAATTGCAGGACTATTATCCATTTACGATACGGATGGAAATCTTGAACAACAGTTCAGTATAAAGAAAAATGATCGTTTTATTTATCGAATCTATTATTATGATTATAAAGGATATTATTTTAGTTAGAGAGCAATCTCTAACTTTTTTTAAGCAAATTTTAAGTGTTGTTTCGTATGTTTATGGTATGACATATAAAGAATTTTATGGCTCTGACTATGATCAGTTTAAGAAAGTACTCGATTCTGTTTTAAATACGATTCATTCGAGTGTATTAGCTTGTATACAATATACGACTTCTAGAATTAAGTCCCCAGAAAGTGTTATGAAAAAAGTGGGCGATGATTATTCATTGCTTCATGATATTATTGGCGTTCGCATCATTTGTTCGTTTGTGGATGAAATCTATGAAGTAAAAGATTGGATTAATTCTAGTTTTGAAGTGGTGGAAGTAAGAGACTATTTAAGCCATCCCAAACCCAGTGGTTATCGTAGTCTACATGTGATTATTAAAGTAGATGGATGTTTAGTTGAAATTCAAGTACGAACGATCGCATTAGATTTTTGGGCTAATCTAGAACATCAAATTCATTATAAGAAAGATATTGAAGATGAAGAATTGATACGTAGTGAATTAAAACGATGTGCCGATGAAATTGCTTCTTTAGACTTATCATTTCAAACAATTAAAGATAGAATCGAGGGATAATATGCGATTGTTGATAGCGGATGATGAAATTAATTTGGCTAAAGCACTACAAGCTGTCTTAGAAGATGCGGGCTATAATTGCGATGTGTGTTTTGATGGGAATAGTGCCATTCGTTTGATTTCTCAAGAAATTTATGATGGATTGATCTTAGATATTATGATGCCTGAAAAGAATGGTTATGAAGTACTAAATCAGATTCGCAAACAAAAAAATGATATTCCGGTATTACTTTTAAGTGCATTAAATGAAGTGGATGATAAAGTTACAGGTTTTGATTTAGGTGCCAACGATTATTTATCCAAACCGTTTTCGACAAAGGAATTGATTGCACGAGTCAAAGTGATGTTAAAAGAAAATGCGATAGACGAATCTTATTTACAATATCAAGATATTCTATTGAATAAGAAAGAAGAAACACTTGCGTGTAAAAATACAAAATATCAATTGACTAAGTTGGAATGTAGTATTCTTTCTTTATTGATTCGAAGTGAATCGAATCGAGTACCTATTTGGCTTGTGATTGAAAAAGTTTGGAACAATCGGGTAGATGTGAATCAAAATACAGTTTCATTGTATGTATCTTATTTGAATCGAAAATTATTGGCCTTACAATCGAAAGTATATATAGAAATTGATGAAGAAAATATAAAACTGTGTGTTAATATATAAAAAAGAAGAAAGGGCGTGCACTATGAATATATTAGTTGTGGATGATGAAAAAAACATTGCGTATGCGATTGCACAAATTTTAGAAGAACAAAAATGGCAAGTAACTATGGCTTATGATGGACAAGAAGGTTTAGATTTAGCCCTAAGTGGATATTATGATGTAGCTATTTTAGATATTATGCTCCCTGTTATGAATGGTTTTGAGATTGTACAGAAAATGCGTGCCAATAAGATTGAAACTCCAACTTTGTTGTTGTCGGCATTGGATGAAATTCCAGATAAAGTGAAAGGCCTAAATGTAGGGGCCGATGATTATATGACTAAACCATTTTCAGCTGCAGAACTTGTTGCTCGAATTAATGCACTGACAAGACGTAAAGGAGAAGTCATTGTACATGAGTTAAAGTATGACGATTTATCGTTACAACTTGATACTTGTGAGTTGTATTGTGCAAGCCAACATATTCATTTGGGATATAAAGAATTTGAAATTATGAAACATTTAATGTCACATCCCGAAATGATTACTTCTAAAGATGATTTGATTGTTTCGGTATGGGGTAGTGAAAGTGATGCGATGGACAATAATGTAGAGGTTTATATCTCGTTTTTAAGGAAGAAACTAAAATTTTTAAAAAGCAAAGTTTCAATCAAGGTGATTCGAAAAGTTGGATATCGACTAGAGGTTTGTGATGCTTAAAAAACTACAGACAAAATTCATTTTGATTTTAATGTCCTTTGTCAGTGTGATCTTACTATCTGTATTTGGTATAGTTTGTTGCTCAAACTATATTCATGATAAAAAGGATGTTGAGCGAAGTTTGGATATGGCTTTACGATTAAAGGATAAAGATTTTTCGATTTCATTTGGAAACAGTCGAAATTTTAATGGGAATTCCTTCGTGATTTATACGGATTCAAATTATGAATATATGATCACAAGCCGTTCAGTATGGAATATTTATGCAGAAGATGCGCAAAGTTTAATTGAGAGTGTAAAAAATAAAGACGATATCGGAATTTTGAAAAAACTAGGGTTTGCGTATAAAAAAGAAAAAATTACCAACTATCAAGTGGATGAAAACACAATCATTTCTTCGGGTTATGCCGTAGCCTTTGTGGATGTATCTCATATGCAGTCTTCTTTTCAAAGAATGTTGATTATATCTATTCAAATTGGATCGAGTGTATTACTGGTATTCTTTATACTAAGTTGTATTTTAAGTAAATGGGCACTAAAACCAGTCGAACAGGCATGGGATAAACAGAAACAATTTGTGGCCGATGCCAGTCATGAATTAAAAACGCCATTAACGGTTATTTTAGCGGATAGTGATGTATTAACCAATCATTCGACAGAAACTATTTCTTCACAAAAACAATGGATAGAATCAATTCAAAGCGAAGCAAACCGCATGCGAAAACTTGTAGAAGATATGTTGTTTCTTGCCAAGAATGATGCGAATCGAATTGAAATTTCTATGCAGAATTGTTCGCTTAGTGATATATGTTTTCATTGTGTTTTACCGTTTGAATCTATTGCGTTTGAAAAAGGTATTGATTTAATCGATGAAGTGGAAGAAAATATAGAGGTACATGGTAATGAGTCACAGTTAAAACAATTGATTTTAATTTTCTTGGACAATGCGATCAAATATACACCTTCGGGTGGAAAGATTTATTTTAAATTATGTAAGGTACAAAATAAACCCGTCATAACAATTCGTAATACAGATAGCTATATTCCGCCAGAAGATTTAAAACATGTATTTGAGCGCTTCTATCGTGTTGATAAGTCAAGAAAGTATCAAGGGGGAGCGGGTTTAGGTTTATCGATCGCAAGTCAAATTACGCAAAGCCATAAAATCAAATTAAGTGTGACAAGTGATGAGAAACAAGGTACAGAATTTACTTTGAATTTCTAGGAGGATAATTATGTTTCAAAAAAGAGTCGATCAAGTGATTGCGAGAATGAAGGCGGATGGGCTTAAACAAATCTTAGTTAGTGAACCATGCAGCATCTATTATTTAACAGGTGTTGATGTGGGTCCAGGAGAAAGATTGTTTGCGCTATACTTGAATGATGAAGGAAGAAAAGTATTATTTTTAAATACATTATTTACGGTTGAACAAAAGGATTGTGAAGAAATTTGGTTTAGTGATATAGACGATTCTATTTCACTTTTAGCTGGTGTTATTAATTCAAGTGAAACGCTAGGTGTTGATAAAGATTGGACAGCACGATTTTTGATTCCTTTAATGGAAAAGTGTGAAGGATTAAAGGTTGTTCTTGGATCAAAATATGTAGATGATACTCGTGCCATCAAGGATGAAAAAGAAATTGAATGTATGATTGAAAACTCACAGATCAATGATGTTGTGATGGAACGTACAAGAGATTTTATTTCAGAAGGTATGACTGAAAAACAAGTAGAAGCTTTTATTCTTGAACAATATAAATTGCTAGGATGTCAAAATGTTTCATTCTCACCAATCTGTTCGTTTGGAGCTAATGGTGCTGATCCTCATCATATGCCAGATGATTCCGTGTTAAAAGCAGGAGATAGTATTGTGATTGATATTGGTGGAAGAAAAGATCGTTATTGTTCGGATATGACACGTACTTATTTCTGTAAAGAAGCAAGTGACGAATATAAAAAGATTCATGATATTGTGCGTGTTGCCAATGAAAAAGCAGAAGAAATCATTCGTCCAGGCGTTCGTCTATGCGATATCGATTTAACGGCTCGTAATTATATTTCTAGCTTTGGTTATGGCGAATACTTTACGCATCGTCTAGGACATTTCATTGGTCAAACGGATCATGAATTTGGGGATGTAAGTTCAACCAATACAGAAACTGTAAAACCAGGTATGATTTTTTCAATTGAACCAGGTATCTATTTGCCAGAAAAGATGGGTGTCCGTGTCGAAGATTTGGTTTTAGTTACTGAAGATGGTTGTGTTGTATTAAATAAAGTAGATAAAAAATATGCGATGATTGGTTAATCAATCACCGCTTTTTTATTTACCTAAACAAAATTTAGAAAATAATGTATCCAACAAGTCTTCTCTATGAACTTCACCTAAGATTTCTTTTAAATGATCATGAGCAGCTTGAATGTCAATCTCAATTAAATCAGGTTCTACCATCATATCCATGGCTTCTTTCGCCCTTAACATATCTTCTTTGGCTTGATTCAATAAACCAATTTGACGCTCATTTGAAAGTAGTGGATCTTCCTTTAATAAATCTTCATGATACAAGTTTTCCAAGGCATCAATCAAAGGTTGGATCTCTTTATTGGCAGCTGAAATCCAAATGCCATCTTTATCGGGGCTGGTTTTATCTAATTTATTGTAGATAATTAAACGCATCTTATCTTTTGTCAGTTCTAACAATTGTTTATCTTCTTCATCCAACTCTTTAGACCCATCAAAGACTAAAAGAACCAACTTGGCATCCTTTAATTTTTCTTGACTCTTCTCAATACCAATCTGTTCAATCTTATCATTGGATTCACGAATACCCGCTGTATCAATTAAATTCAATTGAACACTGCCAATATGAATTTGGCCTTCCACCAAGTCTCTTGTGGTCCCTGCAATATCTGTAACGATGGCTTTATCTTCTTCAAGAAGTGCATTTAATAAGCTGGATTTACCAACATTTGGCTTACCGACAATGATTGTATCAATCCCTTTTTTTAACATTTGCCCCGTCTGTACACGAGCAAGAATATGATCGATTTTATCTAACCAATCACTTGTCTTAGGTAATAAGTCATTTGTCGTTAATTGTTCGACATCTTCATATTCAGGATAATCAATATTGACTTCGATCTGCGCAATAATATCCATTAAATCATCAATCAAAGGCTGTAGTAGCTTTTTTACACTTCCTTTAATTCCATGAATAGCCATACTAGCTGCGGTATTATTACTTGCTTCAATCATATCTTGAACGGCTTCAGCTTGCGATAAATCAATTCTTCCATGATAGAAGGCACGTTGCGTAAATTCTCCCGGTTTTGCAAGATCTGCTCCAGCACTTAATACCATCGATAAGATTTTACGAGTAATAAAAGTACCACCATGACAATTGATTTCGACAATGTCTTCGCGTGTATATGTTTTTGGGGCTCTAAAGATAGAAATTAAAACTTCATCAACAGGATTTTTATCGGCATCTATAATAAAACCATAATGAATGGTATGACTTTTCGCGTTTATGATATTATGGTCAAATATTTTTTGCGTGATTTCAATAGCCTTGTCACCACTTAAACGAATGATGGAAATGGCACCATCCTGCAAAGAAGTGGAGATGGCTGCAATTGTATTTTCAAACATTGTAAACATCCTTTCTTTCTTAGTGTATTTTATCATAAAAGATGTATAATGTCTTAGGCAGAGGTGTAAACATGAAAGAATATACTAAAAATCAAGTACACGAAGTAGCGTGTGCATTTAATGAACATAAAATTATTGCTCTTCCTACAGATACAGTATATGGAGTTGGAGTAAAATATGGGAATTTAGAAGATTTAGAACGATTAAAACGCGCAAAACATCGTCCAGAAACAAAACCAATCCCAATGATGGTTTCAAATGTAGAACAAATGAAGCAAGTTGCGTTAGTGGATGAAAGAATTGAAAAGATTGCGGCAAAGTTTTTACCGGGTGCATTGACACTCGTTGTGAATGTAAAAGACAGTGTTGATTCAGCATACACAAATGGCTTAAGTACAATTGCGATTCGTATTCCAGATGAAAAATTTATATTAGATGTGATTGATGAGTTGAATTGTCCAATCTTGGTCACAAGCGCCAATCAGTCTGGAGAAAAAACAGCACTTACAAGTGATGATGTGTATGAACAGCTTCCAAAAATTGATGGTATTGTACTTGGAACGTGTAAAGCGTTACAGGCAAGTACGATTGTAGACTGTACAAAGGAAAAGTTACAAATCTTAAGACCTGGACCGATTTCTTTAGAAGAACTAGAATCCGTATTATAGAAAAAACACCCAGAACCTATGTTGTAGGGCATAGGCCAGGGTGCATACGAACACATCTAGAAGTAGTATGCTTCTAGCAGTTCATCTAGTATGTTACTCTGAATTGGATAAGATTCAATATTTTGGGTTTAAATTTAAACATATGTTAAAACTTGTCAAAATGAGGGGTGTTGATTATAATACTATGTATGACAGAAGAAGAAATGATTAGACAAATTGCCGAGCCTATACTTAAACAATTGGAAAAAATCGAAAAGGAACTTGGAAATCATCGTATGCCGCAGCTTCCGCAAATTAAATTTGTGAAGGAATCTGAAATGGGAGATGGTCCTTTTATGATAGGTGACATTGAGGTTACAGATGAGCTTTTAGAAAAAGTGGAAGCCTATATCCAGGAAGAAATCGAAATGATGCATAAGCCAACTGTATTACACTAAGAAGTTACAAAAATGTAACTTCTTTTTTAAAAAATACTTGCATTTTATTTTATGTTAGTGTATTATATGTGAGCACGTTGGAAATGCGGGTGTGGCGAAATTGGCAGACGCACCAGACTTAGGATCTGGCGCCTTCGGCGTGGGGGTTCGAGTCCCTTCACCCGCACCACTTGTAAATCTAGACAATTACTTCGGTAGTTGTCTTTTTTTGTTTTATGTTATAATTTTTGTATGGAAATTTGTGTATATTATGAAAAAATAAATGATGAAAGTATTTGTATAAGAAGAGTGTATGCATCCAGTCCGATTGTTGAAATACCTGAAGTGATAGATGGATATATTGTTCGTGAAATTGGAAATTATTGTTTTTCATCAAAAGAAGTCGATTTATCTAAAGCCGTTTTAAGTTGTGAAATTCCATCTCATTATCATGAGTGTAGTGGTAGTGGTGTTGAAAGTGTTAAGCTTTCAAGTACCATTAAAAAACTTGGCGATTATGCATTCTATAATTGTCGAAAGTTAAAAGAAGTATTTGTACCTTCTAGTTTAATGTGTATTGGCAGTGATGTGTTTATGAATTGTTTAAGACTCAATCATATTTATTATGATTGTTCAATTTTTGATGTTATTTTCTTGAAACAAATCTTAACGCAAATCACATGGGATGTAGAAGTTCATTTTTTAGATAGTTCTATATTCTATCCAGAATACAACGGGGGTTATGATGAAGTGGGCCCTGCTCATATCTTTGCCCTGAATATTGAAGGGGAAGGCTTTCGTATGCGTCAATGTTTTAAAGAGGGGAAAATCGATTTTGACGGATATGATGCTTGTTTTGAAAAGCTATGTGCAGAAGAAAGTGAATCTTGTATCTTTCATGTAGCGATTCTTCGCTTTATGATGGGATCCGAACAATACGTTCCTTATTTAAGGGCACATGATTTGACTTCTTATTTACATGTATATAAAGATATATGTGTTATGGTAGAGAAATTAGTAGAAGAGAAGTGTCTTGATTCATCGGATTTGGATCGATTGATTTTTATGGAAAAGGATTTAGAAACTCGTACTCTATTGATGGAATTAAAGAATAAGATGTTTAAATCATCATCGACATATTCTTTTGAGGATTTTTAATGCGACAAAGTGAATGGGAAAAAGAAAAGGCAATTCATATCTTAGAATTAGTTCGATCCGAACTCTATATGGATATGCCACATTTTTTAACAGCTTTAAATACGCTGGTGTTGAAGGAAGACGAGCGTGTAGCTGTATGTGCGACAAATGGTGTGTATTTTTACTATAATCCATTAAAGATTATTGATTTATTTCAGAAGAATGCAGTGTTTTTAAATCGTAGTTTTTTACATAGTGTTCTGCATTGTTTATATAGCCATATTTGGCTTAGAAAAAATCGTGTTGAATTTATATGGAATGTAGCTTGCGATATTATCGTGGAGTATACGTTGGATTCGATGCATAAAAAGAGTGTTTCGCGAATCTTGTCCTATGTTCGAAAAGATGTATATCGTGCAATTGAAAGTTTGACGGGTATCAGCTGTATAACTGTATATGAATGGCTTTGTACACGTGACGATATTCAAGATTTATATTATGAATTTGTGGTGGATGATCATACTTCATGGCCTAAAGAGCAAGATGATAAAATTCCTCAATCTTCTTCTGTTCAAAAAAAGTGGCAGAGTGTTGCCAAACAAACATTGTTTGATCATAAACAAAAAGGGAAAGATAATGAGGATGGGGATGCCTTTCTTGTGTCGAGTTTACAGGCAAAGAAATCGAAATACTCGTTTTCTCAGTTTTTAAAACGATTTAGTATTGTGAAAGAAGAAATGCAAATAGATTTGGATGAATTTGATTTGTCTTATTACACATATGGAATGTCGATCTATAAGAACATGCCATTGATTGAGCCTTTGGAGACAAAAGAAGTTAAAAAAATCTATGAGTTTGTGATTGTGCTCGATACGAGTTATTCTATTGATGAAAATCTTGCGAAGCGTTTTATATCTAATACATATAGTATTTTAAGCACTTCAAATATGTTTTATAAATCGTGCAAGGTGCATATTATTCAATGTGATGACAGGATTCGCAAAGACGATGTTATCTCAAATCAAAATGAGATGGATCAATTGTTGAATTCATTTACTCTAGTGGGTGGAGGCAATACCGATTTTAGACCGGTATTTAGCTATGTGAATGATTTGATCAATCAAAAAGTGTTTCAAAATCTTTGTGGCCTGCTCTATTTTACGGATGGCAAAGGAATCTATCCTAAAAAGAGTCCGGCCTATAAAACGGCTTTTATTTATTTAGAGGATTATGATCAAAGTAAAGTGCCTTCTTGGGCCATTCAATATAGATTGGAAGAAAAGTTATGAATATATTACAGGCAAAAAATGAAATAAAAAATACTGTACAGGCATATTTATCGAAGGATTCGTTTGGTGAATATGAGATGGAAGCGAAGAATCAACGACCATTATTGTTGATTGGTCCTCCTGGTATTGGTAAAACACAGATTATGGAACAAATCGCAAAGGAATGTCAAATTGGACTTGTCAGCTATACAATTACGCATCATACGCGTCAAAGTGCTGTGGGCCTTCCTTTTATTCAAGAAAAGAAATTTCAAGGAAAGACATACTCGATTACGGAATACACAATGAGTGAGATCATTGCGAGTGTTTATTCAAAAATGGAAGATACAGGATTAAAAGAGGGTATCTTATTTATTGATGAAATCAATTGTGTATCGGAAACATTAGCACCTACGATGTTGCAGTTTCTGCAAAATAAAACCTTTGGAAATCAGAAGGTTCCTAGCGGCTGGATCATTGTAGCAGCAGGAAATCCGAGTGAATATAATAAATCGGTTCGTGATTTTGATGTCGTGACAATGGATCGTATTCGTTATATTCATGTGGAAACGGATTACTATGTATGGAAAGAGTATGCGATTTCAAAACATATACATCCGATGATCTTAAGCTATTTGGAATTAAAGCCCAATCATTTCTATACTGTTTCAACAAGTGTGGATGGTATGGAATTTGTGACGGCAAGAGGCTGGGAAGATCTATCTTATTTACTCTATACCTATGAAAAGATGCATCTAGAAATCTCTCAAGATACGATTTATGAATATCTGCATCATGAAGATATTGCCGAAGATGTTTTTGCCTATTATTTGGTGTATAAAAAATATCAGGATGATTATGGCATTGACGATATCTTAAATGGAAATGTATCAAGCACGATCTACGCTCGATTGTTTAATGCCGATTTTGATGAAAGAGTCTCTGTTGTTAATTTGGTGATGGATGGTTTACTACGACAAGTGAATGTATATTCTTTTGAAAAACATTGTACAGATCTTTGGTTTCGTTTCTTGAAAGAATATCGCAAAGATATGGATTCTTCTTATTTGGACCATACAAAGGCATTTATGTCAAATTATCGTGATAAATTGCAGGCAGAATTATTAAATACTTCACAAAAACATGAATATGAATTTGTGTTAAATAATATACAAAAAGTAATGGTAGATGAAAGTTTAGATCCAAAGTCTCGTTTTGATTCTTGTACAAAGCCTTTCTTTGAACAAAAGGAAAAAATGGAAAAGTTGGATAGTCAATTGAAGTTGCAGATTGAAAATGCGTTTGAATTTATGGAAAATGCATTTAAGAATGGCCAGGAAATGACAATATTTGTAACGAATCTAACAATGTCGAGTGAAATGGCTCTATATCTAAGTTCACATACGATTGATATATATGAAAAGTATAAACAACTCTTGTTGATAGGAACACAAAAGGCAAGATTATTAGATGAGTTAGCGCATTAAAAGGAGAAGAGCATGAATTATTCAGACTTGAAATATGATATAGAAGAATTTGAATCGGACCAAGACAAAAAACTTCCACAACCACCTTTGGTTAAAGCTGCTATGCGAAAAGATTCCATAGAACTTCCTAAAAATTTTGACGCATTATCCGTTCATTCTAACTTTCTAGACATTATCACTACACGTCATAGTAGCCGTGTATATACGCAAGAGTCCATGTCTTTATTGGAACTTTCTTATATGCTTTGGACTTGCCAAGGTGTTAAACAAATTCGTGGTAAGAAATATGCGACTTTGCGTACAGTACCATCTGGAGGAGCTAGACATGGTTTTGAACTTTATTTTGTATGTCAAAATGTAGAAGGGTTAATCCCTGGAACCTATCATTATTTGCCTATGGAACATCGTATTGAGTTTTTAAATCCAATTGAAAAGGTAAGTGATGTTTTGGCATCTTCCTTATGTGATCAATTATGGGCTTTAAAAGCCAATGTGATTTTTTATTTCAGCTATATTCCGTATCGTACCGAATGGCGCTATGGACATCTTGCGCATCGAATAGCTTTAGTAGATTTAGGCCATGTTGGAGAAAATATATATTTGGCAAGCACAAGTATTGGTTTAGGAACTTGTGGAATTGGAGCGTGTGTGACAAGGATTTGTGATGAAATGTTTGAATTGGAAGGCGAAAATGAATTTATTATTTATGCGCAGCCGGTTGGGAAGGTGAATAAAGAGGATTTTGTGAAAGAAAAATCTTTTTATGAATTTGTTGAAAAAGAAGGCTTATAATGTGTTAAAATAGATTCGAACTAAGGAAAATATATTATGAGTAAAAATGATAAGAATATAGATGCTTATTCAAAAGCACTTTTAGATAAAAAAACAGAATATAACGATGAATTAAAAAAGCCTAAAGAGGTTCATCAGATGTCTGAAGCAGAAAGAAGACAGGCTGAAAAGACAATGTCTTCAGCTTTAGATATGCTTCGTAAAGAGCGTGGTCAAAAAACGATTGCGGAAGAAGAGCAGTTTTATCAGGAGCATAAAGATGATTTAAAAGACATGGATGATGATTTTACAACTTCTTCAATTGAGAAGGAACAATCCAATGAGGCACTAGATCTTGTACATGCGATGTTGCAGGATATGTCAAATGAGGATGACGAAGATGAAGAGGTAGTTATCCAAAAGGAAAAGAAGCCAAAAGAAAAGAAAGAAAAAAAGGAACATAAACCAAAAGAAAAGAAGTCTAAGAATAAACAAGTCAAAGAAAAGAAACCGATGAAGAAGGTTACAAAAATTGTGTTATGCGTAATCTTATTAGGTCTGGCTGCCTTAGGTGGATATGCATATAAGGTTTTGGTGTATAATCCACAAAATATTGTTTCTGAAACGCAACAAAAAACATATGATAAATTAGTGTCTTATGCGGATGAGTATGGAGACAATATGATGTCTGATGCAGAAAAATTAGAGCTTCTAGATTTGGATAAAGATTATCAAAAGCTTTTGGATAAACAAAAGACTTCAATCAATGAATATTTTAAAGAACAGACTGGAAAAACATATAAGGCTTTGTTGAAAGATATAAAGCAGCTTCATCAAGATAAAGAAGAAGTTAAACTTCCTGCTTATCAACAAATTGTTGATTTATTAAATGGTTGGGAATCAAAATCCGATGAAGAAAAGATGGCTGTAGCCGACATGCAGTCTACATATAGTTCATTGTCTAAAAATTTAAAAGATGAAGTGGATACTTTATCAAAATCAAAGACGGGCAAAGACTTTATTGATCTATGTAAAGAACAGGGTGAATTAAAGGCGGCTGCCGAGGAAAAGGCTCGTCAGGAAGAAGAAGCTAAAAAAGCAGAGAATGAAAAGAAGGTTCAAGAATATCAAACAAGCTTGAATAGTTTGCAGCAAGACTACAATACGTATGCACAATATGCCCAGAGTCTAGAGTCTGATTTGGCATATGCGCAACAAAATGGAGAAGATACTGCAGATATTCAATCTCAAATTGATACAAACAATCAGATGTTGTCTTCTTTGCAGCAACAAATCACATATTATCAACAACAGATTTCTGCTTTACAATCTTAAAAAATAAGACTATTCTAATAGGGTAGTCTTTATGCCGACTTAGCACAGTGGTAGTGCAACGCACTCGTAACGCGTAGGTCATTGGTTCAAATCCGATAGTCGGCACCATGTTTTGAAATTAAGCTGGTTCAACCAGCTTATTTTTTTGAAGGGAGAATCTATGAATTTAGATGAAAAAATGATTTTGTTGGCAACTGCCTTTCTGTTTTTGCCCTATCAAATTGCAAGTGTAGCAGTCGCATGCGTTTTAATACAAGCATTATGCCGACATAAATTGGTGGATGCCATAAAGAATCAAACGGGCGCAATTTTCTTTTATAGCTTTATCGTATTGGAATTTATTGTTTCCATCTTCCATTCGAACTGGACAGGTTTTGGCAATACATGGCTATTTGTGTTAATTGGTTTATATGGAGCCTATTATCGTAGAAGTATCACAAAAAATACATTTGAAAAGATGTGTGATCTTATTATTATTTTATCGGTATTTGCGGCTATCTACGGTTTGTATCAGTTTAATCAGATTTCGCTTGCGAATGGACGAACATTTTTAGAATTCCATATCTTCAATTCACCAAAACGAAGAATTACTTCGACATTTATGAATGCGAATATCTATGCGATGGTCATTGATTTTGTATGTGTGATGTGTATGTATCGTTTTGTGAAAAACGAAAATATTCTTTGTAAGATTGGTTATTTTATAATTGCACTGTTTAATTTCTTTGTTCTATACTTAACGGGATCTAGGACTGCATTATTACCATTTGCCCTAATCTTTCCTATCTTTCTTTATTGTGTGCGATGGAAAAAACTATTTATCACATCCATTGTATTCGAACTTGGTATATGTGGTTTAGTATTCTTAAAACCAACGTTGATTCCAAGAATCAGTGATATGTCAACTTTTGCCTCACGCATTAAGATTTGGAAAACGGCATTTATGTGTATTTCAATGTATCCATTCTTTGGATGGGGGCCGCAGACATATCAGAAGTTTTATCCATTAGTACATGGTCATAAGGCACCTCATGCCCATAATATTTATATTGATTCCATTTTGTCGTATGGAGTTGTTGGAACAGGAGTGCTTTTGGCATATACATTTGTGCTAAATAAGGAAATCTTTACTTCGAATACAAGAAAAGAAAATTCTGCACTATTTGGCATGATGATGTGTTTTATTGCGATCGTGTTGATATATGGATTGTTGGATTGTACATTAAATATTGTCGCAACAGGAACTTTATGTTTTATCATTTT
This sequence comes from Holdemanella sp. MSK.7.32, assembly GCF_024460475.1. Lineage (GTDB taxonomy): Bacteria > Bacillota_I > Bacilli_A > Erysipelotrichales > Erysipelotrichaceae > Holdemanella. The sequence continues at coordinate 29,724 of NZ_JANFYN010000006.1, forward strand.
AAATAGTGCTTGCATGTACTTAGAAAAATAAATACAATAATTTTAGAAGACAGACAGTAGAAGGAGTTTTATGAAATGTATATCTCTTTTTGTCTGTTTTTTTATTGGTTTACAATCGATGATCGTGCCGAGTTATGAAGTTTTAATTTCAAATATAGAATCCAAAGTCGATACAATTCATGAAGATAGAGCTAGTTTTTTATCTTTAAAATGTAGGGATATTGCGATGGATGTTACATCTAAAAAAACGGATTTACAGATTGAAATGGATAAACAAGAAAAGTGTGTGGATGAACTTGAACGTAGGTATAAACATAAAAAGAATTATTATGAATTGAAAAAAATGGAATATGGCTTGGAATTACAAGCGATTCAAAGAAACAACTCCATCTTGTATCCATATAAGATTCAAAAGAATTTGGCGTTGTACTTCGATGAATATAGAAATGTTGAACTAGAATATTTGAAACAAAAAAAACTGTTCGATAAGAATCAAAATACGTTATTGTTATATGATGAATATCTTGAGAGATTATCGAATTGTCAAAGTCGTTTATTAAAACGGTTTTCACATTTAGCACAAATCAATGAATCTGGGCAACATAATGAAGATTCTATGATTTCAGGAACTGAGCATTTGCCTGATTTTGGTGGTTATGAATCGTGGCAACAAAATGGTATGTCTTGTTTGGTGGATGGAAATTATGAAATTGATTCATATAGTTCTTTTTGGCAAAATCCAGTTGAAAATGGTACAATCAGTGCTGGATGCTGGTCCTATCCGGATGGAGGTCTTCATTTAGGTTTGGATATCGCAAGTGCCATGTATAGTGATGTGTTAGCGGTTGCTAATGGTATCATATTGTATGCCCATGCACCAGTGGATTCGAACAATGGATATTTAGGAAACTGGTGTGGATGGCCAAATGGTGGTGGCAATACCATTTGTATGGTGGTTGCCGTAAATGATAGACTTTATGCGATTAGTTATGCGCATTTATCTAATGAAATCTATGTGACAAGTGGCCAGCAAGTCAGTCAAGGTACAGTTATAGCGAAAAGTGGGAACAGTGGCAATTCAACGGGGCCTCATACGCATGTAGAGGTGTTTGAATTAAAACAGGATCTCAATTCGATCGTAGAATATTTTAGAAACAGCGGTGCTGATTTTTCTTTTGGATGTGGCTATAGTGAGGCTGCAACATGCTCAGGCTATGCGTGTCGCATTGATCCTGAGACCGTTTTGGAGGGTGTATGAGTCAAGAAATGTATTTTTCTCGCATGCAGAAATTATTAAAAGATGAATATAATGCCTATATTGAATCTTTATCGAAACCTTTATATCGTGGTATGCGTATGAATTTAAAAAAGGCAAATTTGAATGAATTTGATCATTTGGATAATCCAAGTCAGTTTTGTAAGGAAAGCTATTATGTAGATAAGCCGTTGGGAAATCATCCTTTCCATATTTGTGGTTGTTTTTATCTGCAAGAACCAAGTGCTTCAAGCGCTGTTGAAATCTTGGATGTACAAGAAGATGATTATGTATTGGATTTATGTGCAGCACCAGGTGGAAAAAGTACACAGATCGCATCACATTTAAAAAGTGGGTATCTAGTATCGAATGAAATTGATGCGAAGCGAGCCCAAATCCTTTTGTCTAATATTGAGCGTATGGGTGTGAAAAATGTAGCAGTAACCAATACAAGTGTAGATAAGCTTGCGAAGGTGTTTGATGCTTGTTTTGACAAAATTTTAGTGGACGCCCCTTGTAGTGGTGAGGGGATGATTAAAAAGCATGATATTGCCCTAAATAATTGGAGCATTGAAAATATTGAACTTTGTGCGACTCGTCAAAAAGAAATATTAAAACATGCCTATTCCATGTTGAAACCGGGTGGTACTTTGGTGTATTCAACTTGTACATATGCTTTAGAAGAAGACGAAGATGTTGTCTTAGATTTTTTAGAAAAACATGAGGATATGGTCTTGGTGGATCCTGAAGTTTCGTGGGGAAGAAAAGGGTTTAAAGACTTGAATGTGCGTCGTATCTTTCCAATGGATGGTGGCGAGGGTCATTTCATTGCGAAATTCAAGAAACAATCAGGTGTTGCAGGTAAGCTTCCAGCTTTAAAATCAAAAAAAATAGATAAGATTACTGAGAAATTTTTGAAGGAACAATTGAATACATTGCCAAACTATTACTATATAGATAAGGGTAGAATATATGGAATGGATGTTCCGTTTGTGGATTTTAAAAAGGTAAAAGTATTACGTCAAGGCGTATATTTGGGGGATGTCATTAAGAATCGTTTTGAGCCAAGTCATTCTTTTTATATGGTTGCAGATTTTGACTATAAAAGAAAAGTGGATGTAACTCTAGAAGAAATGGACCTTTTTATGCATGGTGAAGTTTTACAAAAGGAATGCGAAAAAGGGTATGTGGCCGTATGTTTTAAGGGACATCCGTTTGGCTTTGGCAAGAGTGATGGAAAACAAATCAAAAACAAGATTCCTAAAGGACTTCGTTTATTGCCAAATTCACATGTAAATATAGACTAAAAATGCCAGGAAATTTATTCCTGGCATTTTTTTGCGATTTCTTTTGCGACATTAAAATAGTCTTCTAATTGATCATCACTTGGCGTGTAGCATTGATTGATCACATCGTGGCATGATTCGATTCCAGATTGTTGCATTCTTGTATCGATTTCTTTGGCAACTTGGTTAAACCATCCGTATGCGGCAAAGGCCAACCCTTTTTTGTTCTTAAATTTACATGGACGAATGTGTTCAAGGAAAGCGGCTACACTTGGTGCCATGACATTGTTGTAGGTTCCTGATCCAATACATACAACTTTGGCATCCATAATTTCACGCATCACAATACTTGATTTTGTATCCGATAATTTATAGACTTTTACATCCATACCAGCATCGCTGAATCCTTCGGCTAAGCTTTCGGCAATTTGTTGCGTATGTTTCCATACGGATTCATATACAATTACGGCTTTATTTTCTACTTTTTGAGCAGCGATACCTTTATATGTTTCAATAATATCTGCAATATAGTCTTTCCAGATAATACCATGTGCCGGCATGATATATTCAATGTCTAAATTCATGCCTAGAATTAGGTTTAATTTAGCTTGCACTGGTGTTGTATATGGTAAAACAATGTTCGCAAAGTATTCTTTAGCTTGTTTTAAACAATACGCTTTATCCAATCCTTCATCTGTTAGATTAAAGTTTACAATGTGCTGTCCAAAGGCATCGTTTGAGAATACAGTTTTTAACTGTGGACAATATGTCAACATGTTGTCTGGCCAGTGAATCATCTGCATTTCGACAAAGACAAAGTCATATTTTCCTGTGTTGATTGTATCATTTGTCTTTACGACCTGATATGGAACTTGATCAAAGTATTGTTCAATCATATTCTTCTTTCCAGAAATAGATGCGTAAACTTTTGCGTTTGGATATTTGGCATATACTTTTTTAAATCCACCCGAATGATCTGGTTCTGTATGTTGAACAACAATATTGTCAATTTCTCTTCCTTGAAGTACGGATTCAACTCTTTCCAATAGTTCTTCTGTGAATTCTTCTTCGACTGTATCAAAAAGTGTGACTTCATCATCTACAACTAAGTAGGCATTATATGTACAACCTTCATCAATTGGATATAAATCCCCATGGAAGTGGCGGTTATTTAAGTCTCTAACCCCAACCCAGTACACGTTATCTATAATTTTTTTAGCTCTTTTCATTTTTGTTCACCTCTTCCTCTATTTTAGAATTATTTAGAGAATATGTCTATTCATTTGCATCTTTTATATTTTTTGAATAAAAATTATAAAAAGTCAACTAAAAAGTGTAAGTGTTTTCTTTTATAAAGAGTATAATAATAGTTAGGAGGAATTGTCGATATGATTATTCAAAGTAAAAGAATTTGGGTCGTAAATACATGGTTGGCAGCCCAAGTTGAAGTAGAAGAAGGAAAGATTGTAAATATCTATCCATATGGAGAAAAAGATGTAGATGAAGATTATGGAGATAAACGAATTGTCCCAGGATTTATCGATGTGCACACACATGGTGCTTATGGATTTGACACAAATGATGCGAATGAAGAAGGTCTTCGTAACTGGATGAAAAACATTGTTAAAGAAGGTGTTACAGGTATTCTTCCAACAACAATCACACAGTCTGAAGAAGTTTTGACAAATGCGGTTAAAAATGTTGCGAAAGTTGTTGAAGAAGGGTATGAAGGTGCAGAAATTTTAGGTATTCACTTTGAAGGACCTTATTTGGATCAAGTATATAAGGGAGCACAACCTGAACAGTATTGTGTAAAACCAGATCTTGAACAATTCAAACGTTACTTGGCAGCTTCTAATAATTTAATTAAAATCGTGACTATGGCTTGTGAACACGATGATAATTTTGAATTAACTAAATTCTTGCGTGCAAATGGAATTGTATGTAGTCAAGGTCACTCAGGAGCTACTTTTGAACAGGCTCGTTTAGCTATTGCGAATGGTGCAAACTCAATGACTCACGTATTCAATGGTATGACTAAATTCCATCACCGAGAACCAGGATTAGTTGGTGCTGCAATGCGTTATAGAGATGTATATGGTGAAATCATCTGTGATGGTAACCACTCAACTTATGAAGCATTAAATGATTACTTTACAGCTAAAGGGCCAGATCACTGCATTATGATTACAGATTCATTAATGGTTAAGGGACTACCTGTTGGTACAAAAGTATTGTTTGGTGGAAATGAAATCGAATTATATCCAGATGGAAGTGCACACTTAACAGATACGAAAGGTCTTGCGGGATCTACATTGCATGTCAATAATGGACTTCGTATTTTAGTAGAAAAAGCAATGGTTCCTTGGCAAACAGCTATCAATGCTTGTACATTGAACCCAGCTCGTATGTTGAATGTAGATGATCGTAAAGGATCGATTCAAACTGGAAAAGAAGCAGATTTAGTTGTATTAAATGATGACTACTCTGTTGAAATGACGTACGTAAAAGGTCAAAAAGCATTCTAATATAATAAAAGCACATTTAATGTGCTTTTATTATGTTTTCGTGTTTTATAGTATCATCTAGTTTATTATCGGTGATAATCATGTCAAAATCATCAATATTGGCTATTTTTGACATATACTTCTTATGAAATTTTGTATGGTCTGCCATACAAATTTTTTTATTGGAAGAATCAAGAATCGCTTTTTTAACTAAAGCATCACTCATACTGGGAATGGATACGCCATAGTCTAAGTCAAGGCCTAATACGGAGATAAAGGCTTTATCAATATAATAGTTTTGAAAGAATTGAATGGTGCTTTCAGATAGAGCTGCCTGAGTTACAGGATTATAGGTGCCTGGAGCCATAATGATTTTTGCCTTGGTATTTCGATCTACATATTGAAGAATCTTCCAGAAATTTGTAAAGATTGTGATTTTTTTATGGTGTATACGTTTAAAGAGCTCAAGGCAGGTTGTACCACAATCTAAATAGATGGAATCTCCATCTTGAATGAGTGTACTAGCATAAATCGCGATCTCTTTTTTATCCGATTGTGACATACCTTCTTTGATTTCAAAGGAAGGCTCAGTTGAACTAGACTCATTGAGTGTGGCTCCTCCATAGCTCTTTGTGGCGAGTCCTTGGTTTTCTAGACTATCTAAATCTCTTCGTATGGTCATTAAGGAAACGGAATATACTTTTGCAAGTTCACTTACTTGTACGGTTTTATCTTTTTTTAGTTTTTCATAGATTTCATATCTTCTTTGTGTTGTGTTCATAATTCTATTAAAGCACAAAAAGAAACAGAAAGGAACATGTTTATTTGTGTTCTTTTGAAATAAATTGTTTGATGTGAAAAGGTTATTGAATCAAAATTTTTCTGGTGTTAGGATACAGATGAACTTAAGGAGGATCCATCATGGAATTAATTATCGATTCATCAAATATTGAACAAATTAAAGAACTAAATGAATTATTAACAATTACGGGTGTTACGACAAACCCTACAATATTAACAAAATCAAATAGAGAAGCAATGGATGTAGTAAAAGATCTTTGTGAGGTGTTGAGCGAAGATCAATTGTTATTTATTCAAACGGTACAGACTTCTTTTGAAGGTATTATGGAAGAGGCAAAAATGATTTCTTCCATTCGTAATAAAAATATGTATGTAAAGATTCCAGTTACACATGAGGGATTAAGAGCTATTAAAGAATGTAAAAAATTAGGAATTCACACATTGGCTACTGCCATTTATACTGCGGATCAGGCTTTTTTAGCTGCAATGAATGGAGCTGAATATTTAGCACCTTATACAAATCGTATGTGTAATTATGGAGATGGTGTTCAGGATGTGAAAGACTTGATTGAAATGTTGAGAGTGAATCATATGCCGGCTAAAGTGATTGCGGCAAGCTTTAAAAATACATATCAAGTACATGAATTGATCAAGGCTGGAATTCAAGCTGTAACTGTTCCTTGTGATGTTTTATATCAAATGATTGATCATCCGGGAACGAAGATTGCGGTGGGTGAATTTAGCGTAAATTGGCAAAGAGCTTATAATCGTAATACATTGGAAAAGTAGAGAAATCTACTTTTCTTTTTTCTGAAATAATTAGCACTTAAGTGTTGACAGTGCCAAAAATGGTGTTATACTATCATTAGCAATCATAAAGAGTGAGTGCTAAGTACAAGGAGGTGCTTATTTATGAATATCGATCAAATGTCAGAGCGTTTGCAGAAGATTTTAATGGATGCCATTAATTTGGCAAAATCCAACCAACATCCAAGTGTAGATACTGTGGATATGTTGGAAACGATTTTTAAGGATGATGTATTGGACGGCTTGTTTGAGCGTATTGGCTTGGATAAAAGTCGTGCTTTACAGATGGTTCAACAAGAATCGAATCGTGTCGCAAAGAGCTCAACAAGTAATATAAATTTATCCAATGAAGTGCAGAAATCGTTTGAAGATGCACAAAACTGGGCGAGTCAGCATGATGAAACTTATCTTTCTGTAGCTAGTGTATTTTTAGCTTTATTGTTTAATCGTTCTTATATTTCTAAAGAATTGGTAAGAACTTTTAACTTGAATAAAGATACTTGCTACAAGGCTGAATTAGAGCGTCGTAATGGTAAAAAATTTGATACGCCAAATTCAGAAGAGAATGTAGAAGCTTTAAAGAAATATGGTCGTGATCTAGTTCAGGATGTGCGTGATGGTAAGATTGATCCAATTATTGGACGTGATGATGAAATTCGTCGTGTTATGCAGATTTTATCTCGTAAGACAAAGAACAACCCTGTCTTGATTGGTGAGCCAGGTGTTGGTAAAACAGCCGTTGTTGAAGGGATCGCATGGCGTATTATGAAGGGTGATGTGCCTGAGTCATTAAAAGAGAAACGCTTGATTGAATTGGATATGGGATCTTTGATTGCCGGTGCTAAGTATCGTGGTGAATTTGAGGAGCGTTTAAAATCCATTTTGGATGAAGTAAAAAAATCGGATGGACAAATCATCTTGTTTATTGATGAAATTCATAACTTGGTTGGTGCAGGTAAAACCGAAGGTAGTATGGATGCGGCTAACTTATTAAAGCCAATGTTAGCTCGTGGTGAACTACATTGTATTGGTGCAACAACTTTCAATGAATATCGTAAATATATTGAAAAAGATGCGGCTTTAGAGCGTCGTTTCCAAAAAGTACAAGTTGCTCAGCCAAGTGTAGAGGATACAATCAGTATTTTGCGTGGATTAAAAGATCGTTTTGAAAGCTTTCATGGTGTACGTATTTTGGATGAAGCTTTAATTGCGGCGGCTACTATGTCCGATCGTTATATCACAGATCGTTTCTTACCAGATAAGGCCATTGACTTAGTGGATGAGGCTTGTGCTACGTTAAAGGTTGAAATGGAAAGTATGCCTCAAGAGTTGGATGAATTACAGCGTAAGATTTTACAACTTCAAATTGAAAAGACTTCTCTACAAAAAGAAGAAGATAAAAGAGCGGTTGAGCGTCGTGAAGAAATTGAAAGTGAATTGGCTTCTTTACAATCAAAGCGTGATGAAATGCATTCTAAGTGGGAAGACGAAAAACGTGGCTTGGCTAATGAAAAAGAGGATAAACAACGTTTGGAGAAAGCTCGTTTGGATTTAGAGCAAGCGCGTAATGAAGCTCGTTATGAAGATGCTGCTAAACTTCAATATGGCACGATTCCAGAATTAGAGGATCGTATTCAAAAAGAGCAGGCAAGTCAAAAAGAGGATGCTTTGATCCAAGAAACGGTCAATGAAGAATTGATTGCGAAAATCGTTTCTAGATGGACAGGCGTTGAAGTGACTCGTTTGGTTGCTTCTGAAAGAGATAAATTATTGAATTTGAAGGAAGAACTTGAAAAACGTGTTGTTGGTCAAAATGAAGCTCTAGAACTTGTAACAGATGCAATCTTACGTTCTAAAGCACAGATTCAAGATGAGAATCGTCCAATTGGATCGTTCATGTTCTTAGGGCCAACTGGTGTTGGTAAAACGGAGGTTGCCAAGGCTTTGGCTGAACAGTTATTTGATGATGAAAGACATATTGTGCGTATTGATATGAGTGAATACATGGAAAAACACAGTGTGGCACGATTAATTGGTGCTCCTCCTGGATATGTAGGATACGATGAGGGAGGTCAATTAACGGAGGCTGTTCGTCGTAATCCATATAGTATTGTCTTGTTTGATGAAATCGAAAAGGCGCATCCAGATGTATTCAATGTGTTACTTCAAATTCTTGATGATGGTCGTATTACAGACTCGAAAGGTGTTACGGTAGATTTTAAGAATACAATTATTATCTTAACATCTAACTTAGGTAGCCAATATGCCTTTGAATCTGGTGATGTACATGATAAATATATGGAAGAAGTAAAGCGTCATTTTAAACCAGAATTCATTAATCGTATCGATGAAATTATAGTGTTTAACGCATTAGATGATTCAGCCTTTATTAAGATTGCCCACAAGTTTGTCGGCTTGCTACAAAAGCGATTGGCTCAACGTGACATTACATTGAATGTAAGTGATGCTGTGTATAATCAGATCGCAAAGATGGGTGTTGATCCAGTGTATGGTGCTCGTCCTATGAAGCGTTATATTCAAAGAAATCTTGAAACACAGATTGCCAAGGAAATGATTAAGACTGGCGCTATGCAAGGGGATGTAATCAATGTAGATTGTCATAATGGCGAGTATACATTTGATATTCAAGGAAGATAGTGAAATATCTTCCTTTCTTTTCTTGTTTGGAGGTATAATAGTTTCAGGAAGTGATGTTATGTCTTTAAAAGATTGGATTCAAGAAAGTAATAATATAGTATTTTTTGGTGGTGCTGGAGTGTCTACAGAAAGTAATATTCCAGATTTTCGTAGTGACAATGGATTATATAAAAAGAAGTATCCATATCCGGCTGAGATTATGTTGTCACATAGTTTTTATTTAAGTCATCCTAAAGAATTCTTTGATTTTTACTTTAATCAGATGATTTATCCAGATGCCCAACCGAATAAGGCGCATTATGCTCTTTCAAAGCTTGAAAAAATGGGAAAGCTAAAAGGGATTGTGACACAGAATATTGATGGCTTACATCAGATGGCAGGTTCTAAAAAGGTCTATGAATTACATGGAAGTGTTTTAAGAAATACTTGTACGCATTGTCAAACAAAATATTCTCTAGAGGATATGATGAAACTAAGAGATAATGAAGGTATTCCTAGATGTAGCAAGTGTGGTGCCATCATTAAGCCAGATGTTGTTTTGTATGAAGAAGGCTTAGATGAATATACATTGTATTCGGCTATTCATGCGATTGAGCAGGCAGATCTTTTAATTGTAGGTGGTACAAGTCTTGTTGTATATCCTGCGGCTGGTTTAATTAACTATTTTCATGGCAAACATTTGGTTTTGATCAATAAAGATAGTACGAATATGGATTCAAAGGCGGATCTTGTGATTCATGATTCGATTGGTAAGGTTTTAGATGATTCACTATGTGAAGTTTATGTGAAATAAACACTAAACTTGAAATTTAGACATAAATAAACTAAAATTTTATCATGTCAGAAAGAAACAAGAAATCTTTTATCCGTGATGGATTATATAACATAGAAAGAACAATGCAGTTAGATCCGGCAGCACATTCAAAATGGGAAGTGTTTTGGTTGTATCCACATATTAAGGCAATTGGTTTACATCGTATTGCCCATTGGTTTTGGGTGCATAATCATACATTTATTGCGCGTTGGGTAAGCAATCGAGCAAGGCATTGGACAGGAATTGAAATTCACCCTGGTGCTGTGATTGGTCGTGGCTTGATGATTGATCATGGTATGGGAGTTGTGATTGGTGAAACGGCAATTATCGGGGATGATTGTCAGCTTTATCATGGTGTCACACTTGGTGGTACAGGAAAGCAACATGTCAAAAGACATCCAACTTTAGAGAATGGTGTATATATTGGCTGTGGCGCAAAATGTTTAGGAAATATCACTTTGAAAAAGGGGTGTCGTGTAGGGGCAAATGCGGTCGTCTTAAAAGATGTTCCTGAAGGGGCAACTGCAGTAGGTATTCCTGCAAGAATAGTAGAGAAGAAATAGGTGGTTGTATGTGGAAATATCGTTGTAAATCCCATTTAATAGCTTTAGTTATAGCTTTTTTAGTTGGACTTTGCTTAAGTGCGGTTGTATTTGCAAGTGGTATAGATATGAGTTCGGATATGTTGTCGAGTTCATTAAGTTCTGTGCCAGGTGTAGATACAGAATCACTGAAACAGGTTTTAACGTATCTACAAAATAATATGTGGATCTTATATGTGGGTGATGCCTTATTGATTTCAGGAATCATCAATATCATTTATATTGGACAATATGTAACATCACGATTCAACATCAGCCCATGGATCGTTATGTGTTTGATTTTCTTTTTACCTGAATACATGATCTATATAGGTGCCATCTTGGTTGTGCCTGCATTTGTTGTATGTATTTATGGAATGTTAAGTTTACGTAAAAACATTTCGAAAGAACGTCGCGAATTTAATTTTACAAGTGATGATGAATTGGTTCGTATGTATAAGATTCATCATGAATTGGATGAGTCTTATAAGGATCTCGCAAAGACTTGTCGTAAAAATGTGCGTAAATTAACAGGTATTTATGCGTTAGGTATTGTTGCCCTATTTGCGATTTTAATTGCCGTGAATAACATGATGCTTCTAGCTGTATTGTTGATGTTCTACTTATTTGCGTTTAATTTAGTGTTACGTTATCGTGCTGTATCACTTTTACCAATCACAAAATTATTATATGAAGATTGTAATCCTGAGGCTTGTGCGAGTGCCATTATTTACTATTGCACAAATTCAAAGGGACATACACGTTTGAGCCAGCACACATTGCTTGCACAATGCTTGATTTATTTAAATGATGCTGAACTTGCTCAAGATGTATTGATCAGCTATCCACGTAAGGATGCATCGAGTTCTTTACAATATTGGTCATTGATGTCTTACATCTATTATATGTTGAAAGATGAAGAGGCTTTATCTCGTTGTAAAGAAGAGGCACAAAATATTCGTCTTCATTATGGACGTGCGGGTGTCATGATTCAAAGTGAAGAAATGGCGGCCATTGAAAATAAAATCCATCTAATGGATGGGGATTTGAATACCTGTAAGAAATATTATTTACAAGGTCTACAAAGAGCGAATTTTCCTTTCCAGCAAGTAGATTCATGTTACTACATTGCTCTGATTTCATTTGTAGAAGAAGATTATAAATTGGCTCGCTTGTATTTTGAAAAAGTACTTGAGCTCGGAAATCGTATGTATTTTGTGAAAAAAGCGAAAAACTATTTAGATAAGATTGAAAAGATCAATCCTGAAACATCCAGTGATGAAGTAGAATATTCGTAGTAAATGAAAAATAGATTTCGCAAAAGCCAGTAATGTGGCCAAACATAAATGTGAACACAAAACTCAATCCAATGTTGATAAAAAACAGGATTGAGTTTTTATTTAAGTGAACCGGAATATAAAGAAACCATTCAAGGATAAACCAGGCTACAAAAAGAATGGAAAGCCATACGTGAAGGTCTTTTAAAAGTGTTATATCGTTATAGGGAATACTACATGAAAGAATCATGCCTAAACAGATTAGGGCATGATTTTTTTTATTGTAATTTACGTTATATTTCTCCCATATTTTTTTTGAATAATAATAAAATCCAATGGCTGAACTAAAGGCCCATAGAAATAAATATATGGGGTGATGTAGTTGATTTCCTATATAAGTCTGATTGTCATAGAAGACGTCAATCCAGCAAAATGGAAGGAAATTCAGGATGGCTTGGATTAAATAAACGTGAATATATGTTATAAATTTCATCATTTTTTCATTTTAGACAAAAAAACTCAAAAAATCAAAAAAATAATGAAAGTTTTCTGGAAAAAGTGCTAAAAAAAACGTTTAAGAGTATGGAGGTGATGAGATGTCCGAATGGATTGAACAAGATCACATGGATGAAAACCACTTGTATGTTCATTTGAAAAATCCAGAATTACTCGACCTATCCATTTTTGATCGATTATCGAACGATGATTTTTGTCTGCCTTGTATGTTGACGAACGAAAAAACGGCATCGATGGTGTATGCGATAGAAGGCTATATTCCTTTACATGATTTTTTAAGTCAGTATGTGTTTGAAAAAGAAGAAGGCTATATATTCTTGCATCAGTTATTTGAACAAGCCATCGCATCCAATCGCAATAAACCAGTTCTATTTGACCCAGACTACGTATTTGTCTCTAGTTTTGGAGACCGCTTTGCGTTTGTCGTGGTGCCCATTCAAATATCAAACTGGATGTTTCAAAAGGTTATGTCAGAAAAATGGGTGGAGTACATCGCAAAAACAATGCAGACTACAACCGCTTTTGAAATCCCTGGATTTTTATTGAAGTTTTTAAAGAGTGCTGAGTTTAGTTTACCCAATCTTGTCTTAGGTCTGGATAATATACGAAATTTATATTATCCGAAAAAGTTTTCTTTCTTTAAAAACAAGAGAATGCAGACATTTAAAGTCAAAGAACCCATACAAGCTTTCCATAAAGAGAAGCCTGTTGAATCTGTTTTGGAAGAAAAAACACAGCTTTTACAAGTAAAAGTAGATTTTTATGCCTACCTATTATGCGATCAGGAAAAATATGCATTGTGCAATGAAATCAATCTAGTGGGAAGAGCGATGGTATGTGATGTCCGTATACAGGATGCGAGTATATCTTTAAAACATGCCAAGATCGTATGTGAAAATGATCGGTACTATATACAAGATCTAAAGAGTACGAATAAGACGTATCTGAACGAAAAAGAAGTGAAACGTAAGATGCGATTAAAAGATGGCATGACGATACGATTTGGTGATGTCGTGTGTGAATTTAAAGAACAATAGATATAAGGTCATACATACCTATAATGCCAATGTTTATCGTGTTATGGATGAATTGAGTACGTGTGTTTATATTTTAAAAATCTGTCCAGATTATGAAACAAAACGATATAAACATCAATTTAAAACAGAGATCAATGTGCTCTCTAACTTAAATTCGATCCATGTCCCTAGCTTGATCACTTGTTTTGAAGAAGACTTTGCACAATGTTTTGTCGAAACGTATATTCCAGGAATCAACGCAAGACAATACTTTCAAAACCATCGTTGTTTATTCAAAAAGTATCGCTTGCTAATTGATGTTTTAAAAGTCCTGCAAGATCTGCATCAGATTGGCTATCTCTATATTGATTTAAAACTTGAAAATATTATTTATTATCAGAACCATTTTTATTTAATTGATTTTAACGCATGTATTGAAAATCACTCGCATGTGGCAGTGATGGCTTCAAAATCCAATTGTGCACCTGAATTATTAACATTGATTGAAAAAGATATTCGTTGTGATATCTATGCACTTGGTTCTTTGATTCAAGAACTTTTCGGCATAAGTATGATGCCCATAGTTCTTTTGTGTCATCAAAAACAAGAGCGAAGAATATCTCGATTATCCACATTTAAGAACTTGATTTTTATACATATCATCATTCGAATCTTGCTTGTACTTTCTATATGTATTCTGTCTGTCTTCCGTACAAGTCCAAAAAGTGTCTTTGATGCGTACTACACCCATCATCAAATTGCCTTATTTGAAAAAGCGTATAAAGAGTCTGATAAAAAAGATCGTTTATATACGTGGATCTCTAATGGATGGATCTTGGATGAAGTATATGTCAATGAACAGGCATCTTTATTTTTAATGGAGGAGGCAATAGCGACAAAAGATGCTACTTTGATTCGATATGTATATGATCGTGTTTCTTTAGATAAATGGCCAGAGCTTCAAGCACTTGTGTTGGTGTATTTAAATCCGGATGCCACACATATTGATACGTGTATTGAGCTGGTTAATTCAAATAACTTGCTTCTAAAAGATAAATTGAACGTTTTAAATCAATGTCTTCAGTTTGGTTTGCATAAAGAAATTAAAATTTCGATTCAACCGATTAAAGAATGGATTGAAAGTATAAATCCAGAGACATTAAAAACGTATCAAGCCGAATTTGAAAATTTAGGATGTAATTACTTGGAATATGTACTTTTATTACGAAATAAGGAGAGTGAAAATATGGAAATTCCAGTGGTTTTTATTGACAATTTAAAAAGTGAAAGATGGAAAGATCTTTATGAATTTTGGAGGAGCCTATGATTGTTTCTCTACAAGATGTTGAATATACAGATTTTATATATTGGCAGGAAACAGAAAGCTTTATAAATGGTGTGGCCTCTGCGACAGGAAATGTTGAGTTGTTCTTTGATGAAAAAGTGGATCGAGACTCTAGTTTAGTTATTTATGATGGCAAAGAAATTGATTTAAACCAAGAACATACTTTTATCGATATTCAAAAAGAAGGAATCACGCAGCTTGTATTTATTTTAAAAGATATAGATGGTTATGCTTTACAGGAAGGTGAAAAAACAATTCTATTAGATACGACAATACCAGATATTGTATTCAATGCAGGCAATCAAAATATCATAGATGTGCTTCCTTTAGAAGATAAAGAAACTATTCATGTAAAGATATTCGAACAAAATGTGAAAAGTATTGAGGTTTATTTAGATGATGAACAAATGGATTGTGAAGAACTTGAATTTGATGTGGATGTTACATCCAAAAATAAATCTTTACGAATAATCTGTACAGATATTGCACAAAATAAGTTGGAAAGAGAAATTAAAATTTTACCTATTGAATATCCTGAATGTTTATTAAATTCTGTCGTGTACACAAAAGAAAATCATTCTAATCTGCAATTTGAATCTGTATGTAAACAGGCTTTTAATCTGCATGTATATTGTGATGGTATATATTATTATTCACTCGATTTAGAAGACAAAAATAAAGTGTTGATTGATCATTCAAAAAATGGAAAGTATACATTTGAGTTAGAACATAAAGAGTATCCACAATTTAAAAAAAGTATCGAAGGCTCTATTGAATATTCTAATATTTTGCCAATAGTCACATTAACTCCTTCAAGTAAGCTATCCAATGAGGATGTCATTGTGAAAGCAATCCGTAATGTATCTAAATTAGAAATAGGATATATAGATGTGGATCTCAATGGTATTAAAACGCGCTATGCGCTCAATGAAACGATTCGTTTACCAGCCATACAGAATCAGGATGTCATCTATTGTGTGAGTGCGTATGCCAAAGATATATATGGACATGAGGTAAGTGATCAAATTTATGTCCAAATCGATAAAAAAGCCCCTTCAAGTCAGTTGTTTATGAATAATGAAAGGGTTGTGGATCGCATGAATTTAAAGAAACAACCCAGTCTAGAATACAAGTATGATGATGCAAATGCGTATATGCGGGTGGAATACTATTTAAATGATACTTTCATGGATATGGATTTTGAGAAAGTCTTTAATCGTATGATGAAAGATGATGTATTAAAAATTGTGACATATACAAATGATGTGCTGATGAACCTAGAAAAGAAAGAATATGAATTTGTATTTAGTCCCGATAAAGAGATTGAAATGGTTTCAAAAAGTGAACAAGTTCTAGAAAAAGATGAAGTGGTTGAATTTGAACGTGTCTGGGTTGTAAATGAAGATAATGAAGTGGTCTTAAAAAAGAATACGAAACATATTCAAAAGGTTTCTAAGCCCAAAATTCACTATACGCGTAAAAAGAATAAGGTACAAATATGGTCTGAAGATAAGATCGAGTATGTTTTAGTCAATGGTAAACGTGTACAGATTGAAAAAGATGTGGTGGGACATGATTTTGTCGAGATTTCGTTAAAAAAGAAAAAGACTTCAATTGAGGTAAAGACAAAGCATCGCAAAGTATTAAAAAAAGAAGAAATCAAAAGGTCAGCTGTGAGAATCACCTCTATACAGAAAATAAGGATGTGGCTCAAACAAATCTTTAAATTATGATCAAACTATGGGTATACACAGACAAATCCTGCCACTACTTTGATTTGAACTGCGCAAAGTCATTTTCAAAGTACTTCTTTGAAAAAAGAAGGAATGGTGTGTGTATCGTATGGAATCAATCTAAAAAAATATTGAGATATGGCGAATCGTGTATTCTAGGTGAAGTTTTATTTTATTTAGAAGAAATAGAAAGTACAATGTGCCATTTTCCAATTTCTAAAAAGATAAAGGTTGGAAGAAGTGAAGCATGTGATATTCAATTATGTACAAATGGAGTGTCTAGGTATCATTTTCAAATTGAAGAAGGTGTATTACAGGATTTTGATAGTTTGAACGGTACGTATGTCAATTCGAAACGAGTTAAAAGATGCAGCCTTTGTATGCAGGATGAAATTGTGTTTGCGAACATTCGCATGATTTATTTTAAAAACTATGTGCTTTTGGATATGGTCAATAATCCTTATAGTAATGTAGAGCTAGATTGTAAAAATGCAGTATATTATCCGTCCTGTTTAAATGTTGAAATGCCAAAGGTTCAAAAATTTGATATTCAGATGCCACAAATTATGCGTACAGTTCAAAAACAAAGTCTTTTTAGTGCGATAGGACCGAGTTGTATGATCGCAAGTTCTGGTTTTATCTCGTCCATTTTGATTGGGTATCTTCAAAAACAAAGAATAGAATCACTCTTCACAAGTATGATCAGCTCTTTGACAATGGCATTTACTTTTATGGTGTATGGCCTTTACAACCGGAATTATCAATACAAATTAAGTGTAAAAGAGAGCACAAAAAGTATCGATATGTATAATGCCTACATAGAGAAGATGTATGAAAAGGGTGTTATATCTAAAGGTACATTTAAAAAGCAGATGGATGAATATATTACTAAATATATAGATACATATCAACACGAAAACAGAGATGTGATCTATGTCGGGTGTGCATACAATGCGTGGTGCAAAATAAGTTATCGTGAAGTTTCGTATGAATATGCACTTGATGAGTTGATGCAGAAAAGAGAACAGTTAATTTCAAATTTAAATCAATTTGTACAAGTTCCTATATTTTTGAGACATGGAGAGGTTTGTTGGATTCAAGGCGATGTGAAGGCAAGTATTATTTTATTTGAAAATTATTTGTGGTATTCCAAACAAAAACGTAAATGGGTATGGCTTCAACAGTTTGATGGAATGAAACAAATTCTTTTAAATCCCTATTGTGCTATTTGTGAAAAAATCGATACCGATACAATTGTCGTTGATGTAGAAGGAAAATATCTTCCTAAGTCGTATTATTGTTTGATTTATGTGGGGAACCAAAAACCATCTTTCCATTATGACTACCAAATTGAAACAATTGCGATAACAGAATTAAGCTTAGATCGAAAACGGTTTGTATTGCGGAATGAAGATTCAAATTTCTATGATCAACTAATCAAAATAGGTCCTATTCGAAAATCTGAGTATGTAATGAAAGTTCCCGTAGGTATTGATGAGTCCCAACAAATTGTTGTTATGGATTTTCAAGAGTATGGGCCTCATGGCTTAGTTGCAGGAATGACAGGTTTTGGCAAGAGTGAATTTATTAGTTTTCTTTTGATGATGCTGATATGGCATAATACACCTCAACAATTTCAATATGTATTGATCGATTTTAAGGGCGGTGCCTTTGGACAACCCTTTTATGAATTTGCGCATTGTGCAGGAATTGTGACCAATTTAGATGCACAATCTATGGAACGTTTCTTTCAGAGCATGAATTATGAATTGGAGAAAAGGCAACGCTTGTTCTTAAAAGAAAAAGTATCGGATATTCATTCCTACAATAAGATCCATACAATGTCACATTTATGGATCTTTGTGGATGAATTTGCCCAATTGAAAATGCGATTTCCACAATTTATGTCACAACTGCAGGAAATTGCACGAATTGGAAGATCACTAGGCATCCATTTGGTTTTAAGCACACAAAAACCTTCTGGCATCATTGATGATCAAGTTTGGTCCAATACAACTTGGCGAGCTTGTTTTCATGTGAGTAGTATACAAGATAGTCGTGAAATGCTTCAAAATGAAATGGCGTATCATTTAAAAAATCCAGGTGATATGATTCTTCAACACCAACAAAAGAATCAATCTTGTCGAAGTTTTTATTTACAAAGTTCAATAGATGAAATATGTTGGCGTGAAATCAACGAGAAAAAGGAAGTACTGCATTCAAAACATCATGCGGGTAAGCGTGTCATGGATGTATTAAAGGATCAAATTCATGATTTAAAGGAAGTAAGAGAATGGGTGTTATTACCGAAAGACATTCCGGAACATGTATTTGGTGTGTTAGATCTTCCTTTTGAACAAAAACAATGTGAAATTGAATTTATGTCAATACAGTTGTTTTATACAAAAAGTCTAGATATTGTATATCGTTTGATCAAGTATTTTGAAAATGAAACAATCTATGTCTATGGAACAAATATGTTGGATTCCTATGTTGATTTTAGTTTCTTTCAATCTCGCTATTTTTCAAAGATTCATGAAGGTGTTTGTATCATTTTTGAAGATGAGAATTTGGATCTTTCTGAATTGGATGAACGTGTAATTTCGTTTGTGGTTACGAATAATGAAAATACAAATTTTAAATGGATCTTAAATAAGTATGTATTTGATATAGAGAGTTTAGATGATAAACGGATATTTTTTGACACCTACCATCTGCCTTCGTATCTAAATATGACGCTGTATCACAATACATATGTTGAAATTTTATATCGAAAGATAAAAGAAACAAATCTTAAATCAAGAGCTACAAAATCGATGATATTCAATAAGGATAAAAATTGTATTGGTTTTGAATGTAAAGGTGATCGACCGGTTTTTATGGATGAAACAAAAAAGTTGTTCATTTTATATATGCATACGGATTATGTACATGAAGTAAATCGTATATGTGAGAGTTTAGCACATTTAAAAATTACGAGTGATTGGCATCAAGAGAGTGATGTATATGTCGTGTGTGTAGATGTTAGTTTATTGAATGAGGATGCATTTCAAAAGAAACTATACAATGCTCAAATTGTATGGGTTGGTTATGGTTTAAAAGAATATGGATATATGTTAAAGCGAAAGCTTCCATATGAACATTTTGATTGTGTCTTTTTTAAAGATCAAAATGAAGGGGTTGGTATTTGTGAATGAGGTTGGTATATATTTGTCACTTGATCTAAGAATGGTATATGTATCTCAATTGTATGTTGTAAAAATGTTTTTGAATGAGTTTTTAGGTTATGAAATACAGTATGTGTTTAATGTGACAGGAAATTATTTTTTAGCTTTAAATAAAACGTTTCAAGAAAATCAAATCGCTTATGGCGATATCTTAATCTATGGGAGGTAAAAATGAAAATATCAGTGGATTATTCTGAAGTATATCAAGCAAGTGTCTATGTAAAAAACAAAGCGGATAGCTATAATGATCTAATTCAGAATCTTTATAAAAAAGTGGAGCAGATGCAAAGTATCTGGCAGGGTGTAGATCATTTAGCTTTTCAAAATCAGCTAGAAGAATTTAGACCTTCATTAAATGAAATGTATCAAGTGATTCAAGAATACAGCAATGTATTGAAGCAGACAGCTTCGGTTTATGAACAGCTTCAACAAGATCGTGTTGCACAAGCTAGATTGTTGTTGTAGAAGGAGAAAAGTATGGCACAAATTCAAATATCAAGTGAAGATGTAATGGCATATTCTAAGCAGGTGGATGCGTATGCCAATGAGATTCGAACTGTATTTAACGAAATTGAATCCAGAATGTATTATGTGGAATCTATTTGGCAATCTCCAGCTTCGAAATACTTTATGGAACAATTTCAAACGTTGAATCCAGCAATGATGTCGTATTTAGATACGTTAGCACGCTTTTCTACGTACTTACATCAAACCGCAAATCTATATCAGGAAAACGAACAATCTTTGATGCGTTATGAATGAGATAAATTTCTACAATGCCTTGTCTAGTGATTTAAGTGCGTTGTTAAATCAGACAAAAAATATTGTATCGAATGAAGAGTTTGTCTATGTGAATCAAAAGGTCAGTCGAATTCAATATTTGATTCAAATTCAGATGCAGGGGATTATGAATCGTGAACGGCGATAGTATAGCTTGTCAAAATCTAAGTCTTGAATATAAGGCGCTCGCTTCTAGGCCTCTATCTTCAAAAGATCCGACAATTAATGAAAGGCAATATCGCATCGCAAAAGAAATAATGGATATTGCGAATTATTTATCGAAGAGTGCATCTTTAATTGAGTCTTGCGAGCACAAACAAAGTGCTTGGAAACCTGGAAAGGTGAATTTGATCAAGTATACAAACTTGAATTTAGTTTCACAATTGACAAAACAGAGTCGCTATTCGTATGGTTCAGTTCGCTATACAAAGTCATTTAAAGAATGGAATAAAAATTACACAAAGCCTTATTTCCATGTAGGGGCCGATGCCACACTTCTTGATGGAGAAATTAAATCGAGTATTAGTGCAAGAATATGGAAGAACAAGAAATTTGATCCGCGTATAGTATTAAATGCCGAGTCAAGTCTAGCGTTATTATCTTCTACAGTAAATGCGCGTATTGGAAATTCAAAAGTTTATGCGAGCGCTCGAGCAACAGGGCAAGTTGGTGTTGCGTATGCGACTTGTAAAGCTGCTTTTTCTAGGAAAGAACAGTCGTTTGAAGCTGGAGTTGGTGTTGCAGCCTTACGCGGCGAAACACGTTGTGTATTGAACATTCTTGGGGCGAAAGTCACTTTAACGGCACAAGGAAGTGTAGGTAGTGCAGAGGCTAATTTCTCTTATCATTTTTCTAGCAGGGAGTGGGAAATCGGCTCAAAACTTGGCTTTATTGCGGGACTGGGCTTTAAAATCAACGTAAGTTATTAGAAAGGAGTCGGCATGAAAGATTTATTACCGATTGGTAGTGTTGTCACTTTAAAAGAGGGGACAAAGAAATTAATGATCATGGGGCGTCTTCAACAAAATATGAAGACAAAAAAACTCTATGATTATGCGGGATGTTTATGGCCAGAAGGCTATATGGATAAGGAGCATTGTTACGTATTTGATCATGAGGATATAGATTGTTTATTCTATATAGGGTTACAGGATATAGAAGAATTTAATTTTCGGTTTGAACTGGATGAAATGATGAAAAAAATGGGCCACTAGACTATTGTCTAATGGCCTTTTGTTTAGTCGTCTGATTTAGATAAATCAGGTCTAGAAACTAGATATTCAGGATTGTTTGCCTTTAAATTATTGAATACATCTTGATCGTGTACTTCAAAATTATATTTCTTTAAATAATAAACAAGACAAGCTTTTGTGACATCATCATCACTGCTCAATGTTGTATATACATCATCTTTAATGTCTTTGTATGTATTGGATACTAATACGGCAACATATGCATATGTTGTTCCACTGCTTTCGTTTGTGAAGACTTCGTCAATGACTCCAGCTTTTTTTGTCTTTGACAATGTATTGATCAAACGAGTTGATAAATCCGTAGTCTTTGTCGTTATCAATGTTTCTTTTCCAGAATATTTTGCAGAATCAACCATGTATTGTTGAGCTACTTCTTCTGGATCTGTTCCACTCTTTAATGCTTTCAAAGCTTTTTTAGCAGTTGCCTTATTCTCACATTGAATGATACGAGCTTTACTTGGTTTATATGTTTTTTGGACGTCTTTCTTTGCGTCTGTGAAGTATTTTTCGGTTAATTCACTTGCTTGTAAACTTGGGATTAGAACTTTATTCATATATTGTTTACTATTTTTGTAGCCCAATGATTGAATTTGTTCATTAAAGTTTTCCATGTTTTCTTTGTAGTTGTTAACTTGTTCTTGTGCTTTTTCCTTCATTTCCTTTGTAACTTTGACTTCTTGTTTGTAGATAGCCTGTTTTACAAGTTCCATTGTAAGATCTGTACCAGTTGATACTTTCAATAATTCATATTCATCACCCTTAGTGTATTTTGTATCACCAATAGTCATGATTGTTTCATCTTTATCCTTGATGGTTGCGGTAGCTCCAGAGCATCCTGTCAACATCATGGTAGCACATACGAATAATATAGGTGTCTTTTTCATTATTGATCACCTCCATAAGTTGTTTTTACATAGCTGTCGAATTTTTTCTTTGTATCTTTATCGTTGAATTTAATATCTAATTTTTTTGCATACGAATCTAAAATCTTGTATGAAAGAGAAGAATCACTGTTTAAGATGGCATACAATGCTTGGTTTGAAACAGTGTCACTTTTTGCGTTAAAAATCTTCTTTGAATTTGTTTCTTTTACATATACCTTATATAAGCTTGTTCCACTTGAACTTGTAACTGTGATCCAGTCACTTGTTTCACCTTTTTTAAGGCCGATTGCAGCTGTTACAACATCAGCAGGAACCGTTGATGTTGAACTTGAATCCGAACTTGTTGAGTTTGAATCTACATATCCTGCAAATCCATTTTTATTAGCGGTATTTGAATCTTCAGAGAAGGCTTTAGCGACATCCGCAAAGCTTTCTTTTTCTAAAGCCTTATCAATATTACTTTTCTTTTTAGCTTCTGTTTCTGTTAGATTATCGGCATCGCTAACATCCATCTTAATAATGGATACGGTTCTTGGATTTTTTTCTTCCCAAGCCTTTTTCACTTCATCAAAATGTTTAGTGATATATTTTTTATTCATTTCTTTTTCTTTTACACTTGTTAAGCAATAATCATTAAGTTCTTCATAGGATGCATAACCATATTTAGCAAGTTCTGTTGTTAGTGTAGATTCATAGTCATCACTTTGACTAGATGCGTTAGATTTAATATTAGACTCTAATGTGCTTGCCTGTTTCTTTAAATCTTTTGTAGTTTTGATAGATTGATCGATAACGGCATTTTTATACATATTGTAGATAGTAGAGCCATCATAAGGTGTGGATTCATCATATAAATCATCAGCGGTAATGTCATCCTTATTAATGGAAGCAACAACTTGTTCATTGTTGGTTGTTTTTGCGGAAACATTATCTTTATTGGTGTCGTAGATGAAGTAGCCAATAAAACCAATAATGATGATGGCAATAAGTACGACAAACCAGTTATTTCGTAAAATATCAGTCATAATTAACCTCCTTGAGAATGTCTTTTCAATTATACGAGATATCTTTTTAAATTGCAATGAAGGCTCGAGATGTATTAATTGAGATTTTAATAATTATTTGGTATTATATTGCAGTGAAAAGAGGTAGAAGGTATGGCAGATTTGGTCATTAAGGATCTTCATGTATCCGTGGAGAATAAAGAAATTTTAAAAGGGTTGAGCTTAACTGTAAAATCAGGTGAGCGTCATGCCCTAATGGGACCTAATGGAAATGGTAAGTCTACATTGCTTGCAGCCATTATGGGTAATCCAAAATATACAGTTACATCTGGTTCAATCACATTAGATGGAAAAGATGTACTAAAAATGTCAGTCGATGAAAGAAGTAAGGCAGGACTTTTCTTGGGTATGCAATATCCTAGTGTTGTTTCTGGTGTTACAAACTCTGACTTTTTAAGAAGCGCAATCAATGCACGTTTAGAAAAACCAATCTCATTATTTAAATTTATCAAAGAAATGGATAAAGCGATTGAACAATTAGAAATGAAACCAGACTTGGCTCATCGTTTCTTAAATGATGGCTTTAGTGGTGGTGAAAAGAAACGTAATGAAATCGTTCAAATGATGATGTTAAAACCAGCCATTGCGATGTTGGATGAAATTGACTCTGGACTTGATGTCGATGCATTGCGTATTGTTTCGGATGCCATCAACCAATGTCAGCAACAAACAGATCTTGGTTTATTGATCGTATCTCACTATGCACGTTTCTATGAATATTTACAGCCAACACATGCTCACGTATTAATGGATGGACAAATTGTTGTATCTGGTGATGCTAGTTTAGTTGAAAAAGTTGACCAGGATGGATATGAATGGATTGAAAAAGAGTACCACGTAACCGCAAATAAAGAAGAAGATAAACAACCTATTTCTTTAGGTTCTTGTGGAGCTAAAAAATATGCTTAATCGCAAGGAAGTTCACAATAGCGAAACTTTAAACATTCAAATTGATTCTCATGATCAAAAATCATATTTAATTGAATTGAGTAAAGATTGTACAAAATTTGATTTGAATGTGGAGTGTTTAGAAAATTCTTTTTCAAAATTCTTTATTTTAAACCATGCTGAAAGTGCGTGCGAATTAAACATTAATATGGTACTTAAACAAGATGCCAACTGCCAAATGGGTGTCTTGGATCTAGAAAAAAGCCCATTGAAATGGAATCACTATGTGGATCTAAAAGAGCAGGGGGCTGAATATGAAATTTTAAGTGGTCAATTATGTCAGGAACACATCGAAAAAGTATGTGATATGGAAGTAAGACATAATGCGCCTCATACAAATGGTCAAATGAAAAACTTTGCCGTTTTATTTGATTATGGACAATATCAAATGGTTGCCAATGGAAATATCAAAAAAGGATGTTTCGATGCTCAGTCTCATCAGGCAACGCGTGTATTAACTTTGGGCCAGGGACATAAGACAAAAGTTATTCCACTATTATTAATTGATGAAAATGATGTAAAGGCAAGCCACGCTCTAACAATTGGGCAGCCAGATGCTGATCAGCTATATTATCTACAGTCTCGTGGATTGAGCACAAAACAAGCTGTTGGATTGTTAAGTGTTGGTTATTTCTTGCCAGTTATTGATTTAGTAGAAGATGAAGAATTGAAAGATAGTCTTCGTCAAGAAATGGAAAGTAAGGTTGGATTATATGGACATCAGTAAAATTCGTAAAGATTTTCCGATTTTAACGCGTAAGATGTCTGATAAACCTCTAGTGTATTTAGATAATGGGGCTACGACATTAAAGCCTCAACCCGTGATTGATGCCGTAGTGAATTATTATACATACCTTGGTGCTAATGCTCACCGTGGTGATTATGAAATGAGTGCACAGGTCGATGCGGCTTTTGAAGGGGCTCGTGTTCGTACTCAAAAATTCTTAAATGCGAAACACAAAGAAGAAATCGTATTTACTTCAGGTTCGAGTGAAGGCTTGAACCTTGTAGCTATGATGGTTACAGAACAGCTTTTACATGAAGGTGATGTCATTTTAAGTGACGAAAGTGAACATGCCTCAAGTATCTTGCCTTGGATGCAGGCGGGAAAGAAAAAAGGAACTAAAATCGATTACATTCCTTTGGATGAAGAGGGTAAGATCACAGTTGAAAACTTTAAAAGTGTCTTAACTGATCAAGTTAAAGTTGTTGCGATAGCAATGGTTTCTAATGTTTTGGGTTTTGTGGCTCCCGTTAAGGAAATCGCCAAGATCTGTCATGAACGAGGCATTTTGTTAGTGATTGATGGAGCGCAGAGTACTCCTCATTTAAATATTGATGTGCAGGATTTAGATTGTGATTTCTATGCGTTCAGTGCTCACAAGATGTGTGGTCCTACAGGCGTAGGTGCTTTATATGGCAAGAAAAAATGGTTGGATCAGCTAGAACCAATTTTTTATGGTGGCGAAAGTAATGCGCGCTTCGACAAGTCTTGTTCATTAACTTTAAAGGAAACACCATTAAAGTTTGAATCGGGAACACAACCAATTGAGGGTGTAATTGGTATGGCAGCTGCCATGGATTATTTGGATGCGATTGGAAAAGAGAATATTCATGCGCATGAAGTAGAATTAAAGGAATATTTCTTAAAAAAAGCCAAAGCTTTAGGGAATATTGTTGTATACAACGAAAATGCGAAGAGTGGAATTGTGACATTTAATGTGAAGGATAAAGATCAAATGATTTTTGCACAAGATGTCGCTAGCTATTTAAATACATTTGGTATTGCCGTTCGTTCAGGACAGCATTGTGCTAAATTACTTCCGGAAGTGTTGAAGACTCCGGGTACTTGTCGTGCAAGTTTCTATTTGTACAACACAAAAGAAGAAGTCGATCAATTGATTGATGCTTTGAAGAATGCGACAGTGGAAAACTGTGTCAGCATTTTCTTTTAGGAAGGAAGCTTAATTATGTCAAATATTGATCCAATGTTGATGCGCCAGATTATTATGGATCATTATGACTATCCTCGTAATAAAGAATTGACAAAAGACAATGGTTACATGTCACGTCATATGGCGAGTGATTCTTGTATTGATGATATTACGGTGCAGACAAAAATTTCAGATGGAAAAATTGATGATATTCGTTTTGATGGGGTTGCCTGTACGATTTCAACAGCTTCGACTTCAATTATGTCTGAACTATTAAAAGGAAAGACGACACAAGAAGCAAAAGAAATTATGGACAATTATTTCAAAATGATTGATCAAAAAGAATATGATGAAGATGTTTTAGATGAGGCCATAGCGTTTCAAAATGTTGGAAAACAAGCCAATCGTATCAATTGTGCTACAATTGGATGGAAGGCTATGCGTGAAATGATTAAGGAAAGTGAGGATGGAAAAGATGAGTAACGAAAAAGATATCGCACTTTCTAGTGAATATGAATATGGTTTTCATGATAAAGATGTCAGTGTTTATAAAACCCAAAAGGGATTGAATGAAGAAACAGTTCGTACGATCTCAAAAATCAAAAATGAGCCTGAATGGATGTTGCAGCTAAGACTGGATGCATATCATTCTTTTGAAAAGCAACAAAATCCAAATTGGGGTCCAGATTTAAGTGAAATCAACTTTGATGATTATACATACTACATCAAACCAAGTGATAAACAGGAAAAGTCATGGGATGAAGTTCCAGATACGATTCGTAATACGTTTGATAAGCTAGGAATTCCGGAAGCGGAACAAAAATTCTTAGCCGGTGTATCTACGCAATATGAGAGTGAAGTTGTATATCACAATATGTTAGAGGAAGTGGAAGAGAAGGGTGTTATCTTCTTGGATACGGATTCTGCATTAAAGGCATGTCCAGATTTATTAAAGAAATATTTTGGTAAACTTGTTCCTTATACAGACAATAAATATGCAGCTTTAAATACGGCTGTATGGTCAGGTGGATCCTTTATTTATGTACCAAAGGGTGTGAAGTTGGAAAAACCACTTCAATCCTATTTCCGTATCAACTCCATGCAGATGGGACAGTTTGAAAGAACGTTGATCATTGTAGATGAGGGTGCCGATGTACATTATGTAGAAGGATGTACGGCACCAACGTATTCAAAGGATTCTTTACATGCGGCAGTTGTAGAAATTTATGTACATAAAAATGCGAAGTGTCGTTATTCAACGGTACAAAACTGGTCAAGCAATATCTTGAACTTAGTGACTAAGCGTGCAAAAGTATTTGAAAATGGACACATGGAATGGATTGATGGAAACGTGGGTTCCCATGTAAATATGAAGTATCCAGCTTGTATTTTAGCTGAGCCATACGCAAAGGGAACAACGATTTCGATTGCGGTAGCCGGTGAAAACCAGATTCAGGATGCAGGAAGTAAAATGATTCATTTAGCTCCTCATACTTCGAGTACAATTATTTCTAAATCCATTGCACGTAATGGTGGTGAAGTAAACTATCGTGGTTGGGTAACACATTCTAAAAATGCAGCATATGCCAAGAGTAAAGTTGAATGTGATACTCTGATTTTAGATAAGAAATCACGTAGTGATACAGTTCCGATGAATGTATCTTATAATGATACGTCTCAAATTGAGCATGAGGCGACAGTTTCAAATATTAGTGAAGAACAATTGTTCTATTTAATGTCTCGTGGTTTAACTCGTTCTCAAGCTACGGAAATGATCGTTATGGGATTCTTAGAACCATTTACGCGTGAACTTCCAATGGAATATGCGGTTGAATTGAATCAAATGTTGAAACTGGATATGAGTGACAGCATTGGATAAGCGAAAGTTGTGCATTCAAAGGCGTAGTTCATTATCAAATTCAAAAAGATTTGAAAAGGAAAAGGCAATCACAAATTGTGTTTTGCCTTTTTTAAAAGGAAAAATAGGAACGTATATTCCAATTCGAAATGAAGTGGATGTATATGCAAAGTTTCATGATGAATTTGATTTATATATACCTAAGATGTTAGATGATACTACGATTGCCTTTTATTCGGATCGAGAAGAAAAAAGTAAGGGTCCATTTTCGACAATTGAACCCATTGGGATGCATGAGGTAAAAAATTTAGATGTGATTTTAGTACCGGTCGTTGGATTCTTTGGAACGTATCGAATGGGGTATGGAAAAGGCTATTATGATCGGTATTTAAGTAAAAGTTCTGCATTGAAGATTGGGGTAGCATTTGATGTGCAGGAAATGGAATTTGATGTAAAACCAACCGATGTGAAGTTAGATATGATCATTACAGAATCGAGGATATTACGATGAAGATATTATTTTTTGGGGATAGTAATACGTGGGGCTATGATGCCAAAGATGCGTCTAGACAACCAAATCGTTTTACGCAGCTTGTTAAAAAGGCATTTAGTGAACATGAAATTATTGAGGAAGGCTTATGTGGTCGAACATTGTGCTTGGATGATCCGTATGATGCGGATCGTAATGGAGCTAAAATGATTTCGATGGTTTTAAAAACGCATGCTCCCATTGATGTTGTGTTTATTATGTTGGGAACGAATGATGCGAAGCGTCAATTTTCAACGAATTCCATTTCTTTAGAGAAGGGGATTCGTACTTTGATGTATAGAGCTTTAAATCCGGAAAACTATCGTGATGGATCTAAACTACCTAAATTTTTTGTGGTGTGTCCACCTAAAATGAATGTGGATGGCTTAAAGAATGAAAGAACAGCTAGTAATTTTGGTCAAGCTGGATTTGATATTTTAGTAAATACAAAGCCATACTTAGAAAAAGGTTGTTCTGGTTTGAATGTAGAAGTGATTGATACGAGTGCTGTAGCTGGAAGTTTGGATGGAATCCATATGGATGAGAAGGGTCATAAACTTGTGGCGGATGCCTTGATATCTATAATTAAAGAATTATAAGAAGGGAGATCATCAATGAGTGCTTATACAAATGGTTTAGCGTTCTGGAAGCATTTTGAAGAAAAACAGGGTGCAATTATTAATTGTTTAAAGGCCGAACAATATGAAGAATTAAACGAATTGATTCAAGAATTGGATGAAGAGGTAATGGAAATTAGTGGTGCCCATTTCTTTGTCGAAAGCTTTTATGATTCTTTTGAGATGACCTTTGACACAGGTCCAAATAAGACAACGCAATATTTGTGTCAGATGCTTTGTGACATTGCACCTAAGAGTGTGAAACAAAACTGGATCATGAATGCGACTTTACCGCCTATGTCGCAAAAGGCGATTCAGGCCATGGTTCAAATCAAAAATGAGGAATATACTTTAGCAGATTTTCATGTATTCTATCAAATTGAAAATGATATGTTGGATTGTAAAGTATATTGTCCTGGATTTAATTTGATTGGTAATCCGGAAAATAAAAAAGAAATGAGTATGTATCTTATGGAGCTTGCGATTGGCCAGCTTGCGTATGAAGCATATATTTGTCGTGTTGATTTTATCGATACGCCAGACTCAGATATGAAGTTCTGTCAAATGATTGATTTTTATGAAGTGATTATGGCTCTTGTTGAGAAGAATCATTGGAAAGTATATGATAAGCCAATTGATATTTATTCGGTATATCAGCCAATTCAGGATTTTGCGCACGATGCCTTAAGAAAAGATATGAAGCTTATTTTTACTACGCATCCTTTATTGGTGGAACAAACGATTGAGGAAAAGGAAGAAGTGCTTGCAGATCTATCGAGTAAAGATGGTGAGTTTGGCTATGTGTATTATTCGAATCCTTTCCATAATAAAGAAGATGCTTTGTATCGCCAGAAATTATCGAAACAATTGGATGAAACTATTTCTAAGGTGCATGCAGGTAAAGTGGTTGGGGGAGCTATTGGTAAGAGCTTTTCCTATATTGACTGGATTGTGTATGATAAAGATGTATTTATGAAGGTATTTAACCAATTAAAAAAACAGCTCGATGCGAGTGTCGAACTGTATTATCAAAAATTTTAATGACTTTGAATATCAGCGCAGGCGTTAAGCAGGCGCTGTCTTTTCATTCCAGTGATTTCTTTTTCGGGATTTTCTAAGAAACGAGCTAATACGTCAGCGTCTTTTAAGGCTTCACAAAGTGGTGAGTCAAAAGATTCTTTTTTGGAATGTTGACGAATCGCATAAGTAATATCATCTATTTCTGTAGTTTTAAATAAGCCACTTTCTTTTAAGTACTTATAGGCGTGAAGACTTGATAATTTGGCATGTTGAGAATGTGGGCAGTTGTCAATAAATTGAGCGTAGTCATGAAATAGAGCAGCTACTTTAGCTCGTTCTAGATTTGTGCCTCTTGCCATGGCAATAAATGTAATGGAAAGGTCCACACTCGCAGTATGGGTAAGGGCGGCTACTTTTAAATCTTCATTATAAATTTTGGCATATTGAGAATATACATATTCTTTTACTTTTTCATATCGCTCTAACATAAAATCCCTCTCTTTCATGAAAAAAGCGCACAATGTGCGCTTGATTCGAACAAATTTCTACGCAGCTGTATCTACAACTGTGACATTGTTAGCCTGTTGTCCACGATCGCTTTCAACAACGTCATAAGTAACAGTTTGTCCTTCTTCTAAAGTTTTAAATCCTTCAGAATTAATTGATGAATAGTGTACGAATACATCTTTTCCATCTTCACTGGTAATGAATCCATAACCCTTTTCAGCGTTAAACCATTTTACTTTACCTGTGCTCATGCCTATACCTCCTGGACTAAGCCAATATCCTTTGACCGTTAAAATAGAAAGTATTTGCATACAATAGCATTTATCACAATCAGAATATGAGTCTAATCCTTAACTGCTTTCATTTTAGCATTTTCTAACAACATTGTCATTAAAAAAACCATTTTTATATAGTTATTATGTTATATTTTGATTATAATGAATATATAAAGGAGGGCATTTATTTTATGCTTATTCAAGATGATGCGTTACGTAGTGTGATTGCGCGTACTTTGCGTGTTAAAGAAGATGAACTAACCGAAGATTTGATGAAGGAATTGGTCCACTTAGAAGTACAGGATCATGAAATAGAGACTTTAGAAGGTTTGCAGTATGCGGAAAATCTAGAAACTTTAAATGCGAGCAATAATAAGTTGCAGACATTGGATCCAATCAAAGATTTACATAATTTAGTTTGTTTAAATGTTTCTCGAAATCAATTAAGAGATTTGCAGGCTCTGCATGGTTTTAGACAACTAAAAAAATTAAATATCTCAAGAAACAATTTATATACAATGGATATTTCAAGTGTTGCTGCTATGATTGATTTGGAAGTATTGAACCTTTCAAAGGCGAAAGTTGATAGCTTGATTTATTTAGAGCACTGTAAGAAGTTAGAAGAGGTTCATATCAATACTGAAAATGGTCCTTTTAGTTATGCCATCTTAGGTGTACTTAAGAAATTAAAGAAATTGGATATGGGTGGTATGCGTTTATTCAATATCGAAGATTTAACATATCTTTCTAATATTGAAGAATTGGATTTAAACACAAACTTAATGTCGGATCTAAGTCCATTGTTATCAATGAAAAATTTAAAGAAATTGAATGTTTCTAACTGTCCATATTTAAAGGATTATTCTATACTCAAGGAATTTTCAAATCTTAAATCTTTGAATATTTCTTATAATGAACCAGAACACTTTACATTCTTGAAGGAATTAAATCATTTAGAATCTCTGTCTATGGAACAGACTGGGTTTAAGGATATGTCTTTATTGAATAACTTGGGTGATTTAAAAGAATTGAATGTTTCAAAAAACCGCTTGAAGAATTTAGAAAAATTCACAAATGTTGAGCATTTGGAAAGCTTGGATGCGAAGTTCTGTCAGTTAACTGAAATCAATTTCTTAAAGAATGCGCATCAATTGAAGCATTTAAATTTGTTCACAAACCGTATCAAGGATATTCGTATTTTAAAGGATGCCAAAGACATGGTGTATTTGAATGTGGGTCGTAATGATATTAAGGACATTACTTGTTTAAAGGATATGAAGCAATTGGAAATCATTTCTTTGGAAAACAATAATGTTAAAGATTTGACACCATTAAAAGAACTAACAAACCTTTGCGATGTGGATCTATACAACAATGTCATTGAAGATTTAACACCATTAGAACATTTAGAGTTTATTTCTTATTTGCGTTTGGATCACAATGCGATTACAGATTTAACTCCATTATCTAAACTTAAATATTTGCGTTCACTAACTTTGAAGGCAAACTACATTACAGATGTAACTCCATTAAAAGATCTAGAATTATTAGAAGCTTTACGTTTGGATGATAATCCAATCCAGGATACAAGCGTACTTGAGAGTATGGAGTTCTACGAAAAATTTACTAACTAAGCAAAATCCCCTTTTATATAAAGGGGATTTAATGATTTTATGTTGTATTATATCTTAATTAGGTCTTAAAAATTTGAAATTGCGTTCAAAATCTCTTCTTCAGCATTAATTAAGCAGCCATAAATTTGACATTCACACAAAGATTTGATAAAAAAGAAAAGCCACTGAAATAAATCAGTGACTTTCTACATGGCGCTAAGGCCGTTGTGTAATAATCAATGGCGCCAAGGCCGTTGTTCATAAGTATATTAACATCTCATAACTCTAAAGTCAAAAGATTTACTTTGTAAATAATTCTATTAATTTATTATCAAGTATTGTCATGATTTCATCTGAAACTCTAATTTTTAAAATGGGATCATACTTGTTTATTGGTTTAAGAACTCTTAATTTGCTGATTGTGGAGATATTTTGTACCATTGCATAGGAGTCAACACCCATTTTTTGATACATTTTGGCAATCAAAATAAACTTATTTGCATTATCTAACATTGCTTTTTTCTCTTCATCTGTAACATTTTTAATGTTCTCTATGAATTCATTTAATTGTTTATCTAAGAAAGGGATTGCTTCATTAAGAAAAAAATTACCGATTGGAACATAATAAGGCTTATTTTTTGAACTTAATGGAATTACTGTTAGCACACCATTATTAGGTGAATCATTTTTCGTTAAAACGATAGCTAAATGTTTCCCCTTGATTTCACTACCCATAGATGGTGAAAATTCCACCATTACAACACTTCCGCGTTTAAATCTTTGAAATTTCATTTTATTTTTCCTTCTTTAATACTTTCATATTCCATCTGAGCTACTGTATCCACTGTATGTTGACCTTTGTTATCCAGATACCTATATGTTTCCAGGTGTTTGTGTTAATACATTAAAGGATCAATTAGCACTATATATTATTTCACCTATATTCTACTAAAATCTTCGTTAGATAGATATTTTAAAATAAAGTGAATATTCGATGTTAAATTCATCTAAATCAAATACGTATAACACAGTACTTGACAATCCAAGGTAGTATGTATATCATAATAGTGAACGGGGTGATATTATGCAGCCAAGAGCGGTAATTTATTGTTCTAAGCATGGGGCGACAAAAGAATATGCGCAGTGTTTAGGTAAAAAAAAGAATCTTCCTGTGATTTCGATTGACCATATTTCGGGATACTCTTTCCAAAATATTCCAGTGTATTTTTGTGGTTGGATTCGTAACGGAAAAATCATGGGGTTAAATAAAGCTTCGAAATTATTTATGTGTGTTCAGGTAATTGGTGTGGGTGCCATTGAATATAATGAGGCGTATGAATTGAAATTGAAATATAAGAATGGGATTATGAATCCAAACTTTAAGTATGTACAGTCGATTCGTAATCTTTCATTGACAACTTTGGAAAAGATGTATGTAGATGTGTTTCAACCATCATTAATGGGAAAGAATAGGGGTGAAACGCATGAATACTCAATTTAAAAAAGGTGTTTTAGAGTTGATTGTATTAAAGGCTATTGTATCGGATGATCTATATGGGTATCAGCTTGTGTCTCGTATCAACGAGGTAATTCAAGTAAATGAAGGTACGATTTATCCTTTGTTGAAGCGATTGTCGAACGATCGTTTGTTGGAGTCTTATTTAAAAGAATCTACGGAGGGTCCTCCAAGAAAGTATTATCATATCACAAATTTAGGACTTGAAAGATATGATGCATTATTATCGGAGTGGACGGATTTTTCAGATAGTGTAAATGCATATTTGAAAGGAGTGGAGTAGAGTGTTAAAAAAGGAATTTTTGGATGTTTTAAATCAAAAGTTATCATTGATTAGCGATAAAGAAAGAGAAGACATCGTATTAGAATATGGAACGTATATTGATGACAAGATTGCCAGTGGTGTTGCAGAAGAAGAGGCGGTTGCTGGTTTTGGCGATGTGGATGAGTTGGTAAAAGATATTCTAGATGCTTATAAGATCAATACGGATTCAATGGATCCATTTTCAAATCGTGCAGATAAAACGATTGATAAGGTGTATGCCAAGGTTGAGGAATTGTTTTCTAAGCTTGGTAATTTTTCGATGAATGAAATTTTTCACATCTTATTTGATGCGATTGTTTTAGTGTTGATTTTGTTGATTGGAAAAGTCATCGTGGTTGATATATTATGTCAATTTTTATTGTCTATGATTTTTTCATTCTTTGTCGGATTCTATATGATCACAGATTTTATGCTAAGTCTATGTCGCATACTATATTTATGTTTAGCCATTTATTTCTTTGTGAAAGTTATGGCTAAAAGAGTGGAGCGTTATCGTTTGCATGCGCATAATGTGGGTGTGATGGATGATATCAAAGATACTTGGAATGATAATATTAAATCGAGTGATTTGCCTCCAACACCTGAGCGTCCTTTGTATCATGAAAGAAAGCCAAGACATCTTGAATCGGATGTCTTAAAGGTGATCTTAGTCTTGGCTATGATTCCTGTAGCGTGCGTTTTGATTGGTAGTGGTATTGGCTTAGTTGTATTAATATATGTAACTATTGTATATGCCACGACAAGTGCTGGATTATATTGTATGGATATTGCCTTTGTGTTAGGAAGTTTGGCAATACTATTGATGTTAGTTCGTGCTTGGCCTAAGAGGGTGGATACAAATGCGTAAGTTAGGTGTATTGTTGGTTGTTTCAATCTTATTATTTGTGTTTGGCTGTGGAACTTTTGTATATGAATTGAGTCAAATTAGTCCAAATCAAATTGATTTGTCAAAAGAAACGCAGACTATGACAACGACAATGCCAGATCGTTGTCGTTTGTATACAAAAACGTATTTAAGTTCGGTTGGCGATGTACGTGTTGTTGTGGATGAGATGGTGGAAGATAATCAATTACCGAATAATTCATTGGTGATCACATATCCTAAAATGCTTCATGTTGTGCAGGATGGGGATCAATTGGATTTACAGATGGATGATTATGAAATGTCAAAGAATCTTCAAACCATTTTTGATACGTTCAAATCGAAGAGTTATGATGAGTATTGTGCAAAGAATGGTGAAATTCATGTAAGTCTTCGATATGGCAAGGCATTAAAGGATAAAATTACATTGGTGGATGACTACTATTAAGGAACAGTTTATACTGTTTCTTTTTGATTTTTAACAAGTGTGTTAAAATACTGTTATGGTGAAAAATAATAGAGACTGGAGTCGTTTGTTGAGAATGATTCTGGTGGATGATAAAAAGAAGTCAAATTCGCTAAGGAATTTAAAAAGGGATAAAGTGACAAATACGCCTTTACGTAGAAAGCAGGATGTGAAACGATGAGTGATACGAATACGATGTCAACGAGTGCAAGGTTTGCGCAGATTGTATCTATATTAAGAAAACATCATATCCAAAAGGGAATGGATCCCGTTAAGTTTCGTATGATACTTGAAGACTTGGGTCCTACTTTCGTTAAGATTGGACAAATTATGTCGACAAGACAGGATCTGTTTTCTGAGCGTTATTGTAAAGAGTTGATGAAGCTTCGCTCGCAGGCAAGTCCCATGCCTTTTTCTATGGTTGAACAAATCATTCAAGAGACGTATGGCGATTTATTTCAAGAAGAGTTTGAAAGTATTGATGAGATTTGT
Source organism: Holdemanella sp. MSK.7.32 (assembly GCF_024460475.1). Taxonomy (GTDB): domain Bacteria; phylum Bacillota_I; class Bacilli_A; order Erysipelotrichales; family Erysipelotrichaceae; genus Holdemanella. The sequence goes on from NZ_JANFYN010000006.1 coordinate 66,490, forward strand.
CTAGGTTCAGCATCAATTGCGCAGGTGCATGCAGCTACTTTGAAGTCGAAAGAAAGAGTTGTGCTTAAGATTCAGCGCCCTAAGATTTATGAGTGGATGGAACGGGATGTGGCCTTGTTAAGAAAGGCTGTTAAGATATTGAATCTTTCAGATATTGTATCAAGCGTAGTGGATCTAGATATGGTCATCGATGAATTTTGGACAACCGCAAAACAGGAGATGGATTTTACGATTGAGGCTCAATTTGCGAAACGCTTTAAGAATGATTATAAGGATTGTAAGTTTATTGATGCGCCAAAGATTTATGATGAATATACAAGAAAGAATATTCTGGTGATGGAATATGTGGATGGCATTGAGATCAATGATTCAAAAAAATTAGATGAACTGGGCTATGATCGTAGTGAGATAGCGGATAAATTGGCATTTAATTATATTTCACAGATTATTGAAAATGGTTTCTTTCATGCGGATCCACATTCGGGAAACCTAAGAATTCGTGATAATCAAATCGTATGGATTGATTTTGGTATGATGGGCACTTTAGATGCGAATGAACGTGAAACGATGAAGGAGGCTGTTCGTGCCATTGCCTTGAGGGATACACAAAAGTTAGTGGATTGTATCTTGATGATAGGGGATTGTAAAAAGGAGATTGATTATACGGCTTTTTGTGCGGATATGGATCGTTTTGTGAATCAATATTTAAGTGTTCCATATTCAGAAATTGATGTTGCCAAACTGATTCAGGATATGTTTTCAATTTGTCATGTATATTCGATTTCTTTGCCTAAAGGCATTAGTATGTTAGCTCGTTCTATGATGACGATTGAAGGAACGTTAACGGCTTTAGATCCGAATATGAATACGATGAAGATTGCGATGAGTCATAAGTCAAGTTTGACAAAAATTGATTGGGAGAAAGAAATCAAGTCGGGATTTAAGCGTAGTATTGATGCGCTTTCTCGTTCGGTTGATATTCCTGTGCAGGCAAGCGATGTGTTGAAGATGGTTCAAAGAGGACAGATCAAGGTCAATTTGAATCTAATGGGTTCTCAAGCTCCACTTGCCAAGATTGATCAGATGGTGAATCGTTTGATTGTATGTGTGTTGATTGCCGCTTTGGTTGTGGGTTCAAGTTTGATTTGTACGACAAAGATGAAGCCGATGATTATGGGAATACCGGCACTAGGATTTTTTGGGTACATCATTGCGATTGGGATGAGTGTATGGTTGTTTTTTAAGATGTTATTTTTGCATCGAAAAAACAAGTCTTTTTAAAGGGGAAGTATATGAAAAAAGGTAAAACTACAGTGGCTTCACTATTGATTGTGTTGGTCACTTTGGGACTAGATCAATGGACAAAGTGGGCTATTGAGAAGTCTATCGCATTAAATGATACGGTTGAAATGATCAATCATTTCTTTTATTTGACATATGTTCGAAATACAGGGGCAGGTTTTAGTATGTTTGCGGAAGCTGGAATGGGCTTCTTTGCCGCACTTACCATTATTGCCTTAGTAGGTATGGTATATATGTTTTTTAAAACGAATGATTCGCGTTATCAGATTTGTTTGTCTTTAGTTTTTTCGGGAGCTATTGGAAACTTTATCGATCGTATGACGCTAGGCTTTGTAAGAGACTTTTTTAGTTTCTATATTTTTGGCTATCCATTTCCCGTATTTAATGTAGCAGATATCTGTATTACAGTGGGTATCGCATTAATATTAGTAAGTATGTTTATAGATGATAAGAAGGAGCAAGAGAGATGGAAACAAGAATCTTAAAGATAGATGAAGACACTAAATTGGATCGTTTGGATAAGGTTCTTGCGGAAAAATTGGATTTTTCACGTAAGAGAATTAAGGATTTATTGGACGAAGGAAATATCTTGGTCAATCAAAAGCTGATGAAGGCAAGTTATAAAGTTTGTGTAGGAGATGAAATCGAGGTTTCTATTCCTGAACTAGATTCTACGGAAGTTCTTCCTGAACCAATCGATTTGGATATTGTATATGAGGATCATGATATTATTGTGATCAATAAGCCAAAGGGCATGGTTGTGCATCCAGCTCCTGGTCATTATTCTGGAACTTTAGTGAATGCGTTGTTGTATCATTGTAAAGATTTGAGTGGTATTAATGGGGTGATGCGTCCAGGCATTGTACATCGTATTGATAAGGATACGTCTGGATTATTGGTTGTTGCCAAGAATGATGTGGCCCATGAATCTTTAAGTCAGCAATTACAGGATAAAACGTGTCATCGTGAATATGTAGCTATTGTACATAATCCTTTTACGCACGAGCATGGTACGATTCATGCACCAATTGGTCGTGATGAAAAGGATCGTCAGAAAATGGCGGTTACCGCAAATAATTCGAAGGATGCGATTACGCATTTTACAGTATTGGAAAACTTCAAGAAATTTGCGTATATCAAATGTCAGTTAGAGACGGGTAGAACACATCAGATTCGTGTTCATATGCAGTATATTGAACATCCAATCGCAGGAGATCCTAAGTATGGTCCTAGAAAAACAATTCAGGCCAATGGTCAGTTGTTGCATGCGTGTGCGTTGGAATTTGTGCATCCTACGACAAAGGAAAAGATGCGTTTTGAGATTGGTTTAGAACCTACTTTTGAAAGAGTTTTAAATGAACTTAGAGAAGGGGAAGAATAATGCGTGATGATGTATTAAGTTGGGATCAATATTTTATGGGCATGGCTCATTTGAGTGCAATGCGTTCAAAGGATCCAAATACGCGTGTAGGAGCTTGTATAGTCAATCCTCAAAAAAGAGTGGTTGGACTTGGATACAATGGTTTTCCTTATGGGTGTGAAGATGAGGAGTTTCCTTGGGATCGAGATGGTGAATTTCTTGAAACTAAGTATCCTTATGTTGTGCATGCTGAATTAAATGCGATTTTAAATAGTATTCAAGATCTCCATGGTTGTACTTTATATGTTTCATTATTTCCTTGTAACGAATGTGCAAAGGCCATTATTCAGGCTGGCATTTCTTGCGTAGTATATGAAAGTGATAAGTATGATGGGACTGAAGGTAATATTGCCAGTAAGCGTATGTTTCATGAGGCGGGGGTAAAACTTGTACAGCTTCCTTATGAGATTGATGTAGAAACAAAAATCAGTGAGCGTTAAGTCATCCAATTGGATGGCTTTTTATTTTAAAAGTAAACGTTGTAAACAAATGAAAATTGTGTAACAAAAAAGACAAAGTTATATGTTTTATAACCACTTTCTAACCGTTAAAATTCTATACTTTATTTGTAGATGGGAAGGGTAACTATCTAAGAATAGAAAAGGAGGAAAATTGAATATGTTGAAGAACTTGAAGAGAGCATCGGCGATCATGTTGTCGCTTGCGATGGCTGTTCAGTTCGGATTGGCAGATACTTACTATGCGAATACGCTATCAGAAGAACCAATAATAGAAGAAACCCAAGAACAAGAACCGGTAACGGTTGAAGAGGGTTCGCAACAAGTGGCTGTCGAACAAACTGAAGCGCCTGCAATAGATGCGAAAGAAGAGTTTGTACAAGTGCCTGAAACCAAGTCTGTAACATTAAGTTATGTAGCTGAAGATGGAACAATATTACAAGATGCTACCACTCATGAGTATGAGATGGGTTACAGCTTGAATTCGGATGCAAGTGTGATGTTGAATTTTGATGGTTATACCCTAAAAGATGTAGTTATGAATGATTCACAAATCGTAGCTGCAGCCCAGGCAAATTTAAATGTGACTTCAGATTTGACAAGTGTGAAATTTGTTTACCAGAAGGTAATGACAGAATCGCACCCAGAAGCAAATGAAGCTCAAGAAGAAAACAAAACTGAAGAAAAAACAGAAGAAGATGCTGAGGCAGACCCAGAAGCGAAGGAAGAATTACCAGAGTATCCTGCATTTGATATGAGTGCTACAGCTGGAAACGTAACCGTTCATGTAACGGCGGCCGAAGGTGTTTTACCTAGTGGTGCACAATTAATCGTTAAGCGTGTTACAAGAAAAGCTATTTTGAACGCTGTTGAAGAAACAGTTACGGAAAAGGATAAAGAGGTTGATTCAGCTATAGCTCTGGATATTACGATTGTGAATGCAGATGGTATCGAAATTCAACCAAACGGAATTGTTAATGTTAGCTTTGAAAATGTAGCAGTTGGTGGTGAAGAAGTCAATGTTTACCATGTTACAGATGATGCAAGTACAGTAACTGAGGTTGCTACAAATACACAAAGCTTTGATGCAAATCACTTCTCAATTTATGTTATTACGGGTGAAAAGAAAGTCGAATTGACAACATTTAACTTTGTTGCCGAAGGTAATACAGTCAGTACACAAATTGTTAAAACGGGGGATACATTGATTACTCCTACTGCTCCAGATATTGCTGGAAAAGCATTTGTGGAATGGCAAGAAAATGGATCTAAGTTTGATGGTTTTGGTGAACAGACAATTACTAAGACTGAAACTCGTACAATTACTGCAAAATACGAAGACGCATTATATGTTTACTTCTATAATCCAGAAGGAACACAGATTATGCGTACAGAAAAAGTTGCAGACCACGATGGTCATGATTACTCACACGTATCTTATGATGTTGACGCAACTCACAAATTAGTTGGTGGGCAGCAGAAGCCAGTGGTACGGATAATATTGTAACTAACATTGCAGTTCCAGAAGGAAGTACTTCTGTAAATGTATATGCGATTATTAAAAAAGGGAATTGGGTAACTTTTGATTCTGATGGTGGAAGTGCAATTGATTCTCAATTCGTATTTGACAAAATCTCTCTAAATGATCAAACAACACCTACAAAGCCTGGCTATGAATTTGCTGGTTGGTACAATGGAACAGAAAAAGTAGAGAATGATGCAACTATTAGTTCTCCAATGACGTTAACAGCACATTGGATACCAAAACAAGTTAGCTATACAGTTATTCACTGGTGGGAAAATGCCGATGATGATGGATATTCATTCCATGAATCTGAAAACAAAACTGGTCTTACTGGAACAGAAGCAAACGCAAAGGCAAAATCTTATGAAGGATTTACAGCACAACCAGTTACTAAAAAGACAATCAAGGGTGATGGCTCAACAATCGTTAGTGTTTACTATAAGAGAAATATGTATGATGTTAAGTTCTATAGTTATTCTTCTTGGTATACATCATCAAAAGAATATACGGATTTAAGAATTACCGCAAAATATGGTCAAGATATTAGTAAGAAGTGGCCAACTTACAAAGGAAGTTCAACATGGAGAACTAATGATGGTAGTGGTGCATACCAAGTAAACATCGGTACAATGCCATTAGGCGGAGCAAAATTTTATGGTCCTAAAACAGGTGATGAATATGAAACAGCATACTACTATGTAGAAGCATTGCCAGGTGAAGCAAGTGATGTGACAGTAAGTGGCATTCGATATAAATTAGATCATAAAGATACGTCTCCAGGAGAAGGATATGTAGTTACAAAGGAAGATCAATATCCATTGACTGGTTATACATTTAATGAAAATGTAAGTACAAAGATACGTAGTAAGTACAATAATGCAAAATTCTACTACACTCGTAATTCTTATAAAATCAGATATATCAATAATGGTAAAGAAGATAAATCGGTAGAAAAGAAGTATGAACAAAGTATTTCAAGTGAGAACTATACTCCTACAAGACCTAGTTCACTTCCAGAATACTATGTATTCGATGGATGGTATGAAAACGAACTTTGTGAAGGTGAAGCATATGATTTTACTGGTAAGAAGATGCCAGCTCAAAATGTTACGTTATACGCAAAGTGGACGGCTTCTAATGTTAAGTTCAATTATAACTTGAATAATCCTGAAGGTACTGTAGATAAGGATACTAAGAATGTAGAAGCTGGTACAGTAGCTAGTACAGTATTACCAAGTATTCCAACAATCAATGAATATTCATTTGCGGGTTGGTATTATGCGGATGGTAATGGAAATATTACTTCGGAAGTATTCAATACAAATAACACAATTACTAGAGATACAAGTATCGTTGGTAAATGGTTGTATAAAGGTGAATTAAGAGTTGTTTATAAGCCTGGTAGTGAAACTGGCGCAACCGTTCCTACAGATGGTAAGGTTTATGCTGGTGGAGCAAGAGTCACTGTAGCTGGTAATGCGACTACTACTTCAGGTAAGAAATTCTTAGGTTGGGAATTAAATGGAAACGTTTATAAGCCTGGACAGTCATTTGAAGTAAACAAGGACATTGCGAATAAGGATAATCAGATTATCTTAACGGCAACTTGGGGTAATGCAGAAACTTCTACAACATTGACTTATGATCCTGGTAATGGAATTGGTAAAGTTAAGACAGTTAATGTCATGAATAATGTGGCAGTCGAAATTGAAGCTCATGATTCTGATGTATTAGGCTTTACTGCTCCAGTAGCAGAAGGTAAAGAATACTACTTTGCAGGTTGGGCTGATTCTAAAACAGGAAATGCAACTTATGCAGATGGACAAACAATCAATATTGATGCGAATGGTGAAAACGTTCTATATGCAGTTTGGGTTGAAAAGACTGAAATCACATTGGTTGCGAATAGTGGTACACGTACTTATAACGGTGCTGAACAGTCAATCGAAGGTTTTGAATCAACTACAATGAATGGCTACACAGTATCTGGATTAACGGCAGTAACTAAGGGTACAAATGTTGGTGAATATACGAACACTGTATTTGATGGAACGGCTAAGGTTGAAAAAGATGGTGTTGATGTAACGGATAAAGTGGTTGTAAAGACTCGTGCTGGTAAGTTAGTTATTACGCCTAAGTCAATCAATACGCAAGAAATCACAGTAACTAAACCTGCTGATTCTCAGTATGATGGTAATGAACACAAGAATAAACCAACTGTTAAAGATGGTGAAAAAGTATTAGTGGAAGATACAGATTACACATTGTATTACAGTGAAGATGTTATCAATGCTGGTACAGTAACTGTAACGATTACAGGTAAGGGTAATTATTCACAAGAAACTACAGTTGATTACCAAATTACTCCACGAACAGTTAAATTAACGAGTGGATCTGATTCTAAGACTTATGATGGAACTCCATTAGTTAAACATAATGTAACACCAAGTGAAGATGGTTTCGTAAAAGATGATGGTGCGACTTATGAGTTTACTGGATCTCAGACAAATGTTGGTACAAGTGACAATACATTTACTTATGCATTAAAAGATGGAACATTAGCTTCTAACTATATTATTACAACTGAAGCAGGTAAGTTAACGGTTAACCCAGTAACAGATGAAGTAACAGTGACTATTAAAGAACATAGTGCTGAACATGTCTATGATGGAACTGAAAAGACTGTAACTGGATATGATGTTAAGTCAATCAGCAATAAGCATTATACAAAAGATGATTTCACATTTACTGGTAAAACTGAGGTTAAGGGTACAAATGTTGGTGAATATCCAATGAATGTACAAGCATCAGATTTCACAAATAACAGTCATAACTTCACAAATGTAACATTCGTTATTGAAGATGGATCATTAAAGATTACGCCTAAATCAATCAATCCTGAAGATGAAAAGACTGGTATTCAGGTAACTAAGCCTGACGATACAATGTACAATGGCGAAGAACAGAAGAACAAGCCAACTGTAGAAGATACAAAGACAGGTGCAACACTTGTTGAAAATGTAGATTACACATTATCTTATACAGCAGCAGTCAACGCAGGTACAGTTGAAGTAACAATTACAGGTATTGGAAACTACACAGGAACAGCGAAGACTTCTTATGAAATTACTAAGCGTAATGTAACATTGACAAGTGCAACTGATTCTAAGCCTTATGACAAGACTCCATTGACAAATAGTAATGTAACTATTGGTGGCGATGGATTCGTTAAGGATGAAGGTGCTACTTATAATGTAACTGGTAGTCAGACAGAAAAAGGTACAAGTAAGAACACATTTACTTATAAATTGAAGTCAAACACAAAAGCTTCTAACTACACTATCGAAGTAGGCTATGGTGATCTAATAGTCACAAGTCAAGATGGAGAAGTTGTAGTCGTAATTACTGGACGTAATGGAACGTTCCCATATGATGGAACTGAAAAGAGTGTCAAAGGTTATGATGTATCGATTACTCAGGGTAGTACTTATACAGAAGCAGATTTCACATTCAGTGGAAATGATGAAGTTAAGGGTACTGATGCTAATACATATCCAATGGGATTAAAGGTAAGTGATTTCACAAATAACAATACGAACTACAGTTCTGTAACGTTCGTAGTAAATGATGGATCATTAGTAATTAATCCTAAGTCAATCATTCCTGATGGACCGGATACTCCAGATGAAAAGAAGACTGGTATTGAAGTCACAGATCCTGAAGGTTCAATCTATGATGGTTTACCACATGTAAATCCATTAACAGTAACAGATACTAAGACTGGTAAGGAACTAGAAGAAAACAAAGATTACACATTGACATATGTAGGTGATGTAGTCAATGTTGGAACAGTGAAAGTAAAAGTCAAAGGTATTGGAAACTATACAGGTGAATTTACTAAGAAATATCAGATTACTCCAAGAGAATATACAGTGACAACAGACAGTGCTGAAAAGCCTTATGATGGAACTGCATTAACAGCTGGTGGTAGAGTTAACAACTTAGTAGATGACGAAACAGTTACATTAAAGATAACTGGTAGTCAGACTGAGGTTGGTTCTTCTAACAATACTTATAGTTTAACTTGGGATGGTTCTGCAAAAGAAAAGAACTATACTCATGGAACAGATTCTATTGGATTATTAACAGTTACTCCTAAGTCAATTATTCCTAGTGATACAAATGGTATTGTAGTAACAAAACCTGCTGATTCTAAGTATGATGGTAATGTTCATGAAAATAGACCGGTAGTCAAAGATACTAAGACGGGTGCAACGTTAGTTGAAGGTACAGATTACACATTATCTTATAAGGGTGATACTACAAATGCTGGTACAGTAACAGTAACGATTACTGGTGCTGGAAACTACACAGGTAGTCATAACGTAGAATATCAAATCACTAAGCGTAATGTAACATTGACAAGTGCAACTGATTCTAAGGTTTATGATAAGACTCCATTAACAAACAGCAATATAACAATTGGTGGTGATGGATTCGCTAAATTAGAGGGTGCATCTTACAATGTAACTGGATCTCAGACAAACGTTGGAGATAGTAACAATGAATTTACTTACAAGTTGAACGATGATACGAAGGCTTCTAACTACAACATCGAAGTTAAGTTTGGTAAATTATATATCACAACTCAAGATGGACAAGTGATCGTAGTCATTACGGGTCATAAAAAAACATATGATTATGATGGAACTGAAAAGACTGTGAGCGGATATGATGTATCCATTACTGAAGGTAGTACGTATGCAGAAGCAGATTTCACATTCAATGGAAATGCTGAAGTGAAAGCGACTGCAGCCAATACGTATCCAATGGGATTGAAGGTAAGTGATTTCACAAATAACAATACGAACTACAGTTCTGTAACGTTTGTAGTAAATGATGGATCATTAGTAATTAATCCTAAGTCAATCATTCCTGATGGACCG
>NZ_JANFYN010000060.1 GCF_024460475.1 Holdemanella sp. MSK.7.32
ATCGCAAGAAAAAAGGATATACACAAGAGCAATTAGCTGAAAAATTAGGTGTGACAAATAAAACCATTTCGCGATGGGAAAATGGTCATTATATGCCAGACTTATCTTTACTTGAACCTTTAAGTAAAGAATTAGATATCACATTAAATGAACTTTTAGCTGGAGAAGAAATCGTTAAAGAAGAAGCTATGGAGTATTCTGAACAAAACTTAATCCAAACCATTGATTATACAGACAAGAAAATCAAGAATGAACATAAGAAAATATTATTATTTATTTTTGGCATAGGTATTTTAATATCCCTTTGTGCATTTACTGTTTTCCCTTCTGAAAGCAGCTGGGGCAGCATCTATTCTATGATTGGATTGTTTTTATTTGTGGTTGGAATATTTAGAGAATTGAAAATTACTTCTCTACTCAAGAAAGGATTGATTTCAATAATTCTATTTGCTTTACTTTTAGGCATCTTCTTTATTTTCGACTATGCCAGTGTAACCCAATTTAAACAACCACCCATCTATCGACTAACTACAACTACTGTATTTAGTGATGATGGAAACAAAATGATTGAATACCAAAATCCATTCTATAATGTATTTCGCATCAATGCCGATACATCCAATGAATATTACTTAATTGACGACAAGAAACAATATACCATTGATACCGTTCCAACAAGTCCTTTTAATGTGGATAAAAGTTCATTTGAACAACTAAAAAAATATAAAAGTAAATATATTGGAGACAACAGTAATACTTCCCATTTCCTAAATGCCTTACCCCTATCGGAATATGGCTATGTATTTGAGATTGATTCTGAAAACAATGGACTTACAATAAACTATAATTGTACAGATTGGTACAACAACGAAAACTTATATATAAATAAAGCTCTAGTTTACAATTCTGTATCTCTATTCAAATTGATTGATAATCTTGAATACATCACATTTAATTTTAGTGGAAGCAGCTATACAATTACACGAGAACATTGTCCACTCAACAAGAATATTGAGCAAAAGATCAATGATAATGAATTTGTATCCGAAACGATGAAATTATTTGAAACAAATTAAAAAAAACGCAAACGCGTTTTTTGTTTATTTATGAATAATTTCTTCAGCACGATCTAGTGCAGCACTGATACTTGGCTGGAAGTTTTCTTCTCCAACAAGCTCAATAAAGCCTGCCTTTTCCATGACCTTCATCGGTTGATCATTCACATGTGAAAACACAATTGTGATTCCTTTAGATTCACAAACTTGAACTAAATCCTTTAATGCGTTTAGTGCCGTACTATCTAATGCAGGAACACTGCGCATACGAAGAACTAGACATGTTGTAAAATCTTTGACTACAATTTCTTCAATTACACTAGCTGCTCCAAAAAACAAGGGTCCTGAAATCTCATAGACACGAATCTGAAGAGGAAGCTTTTGAAGGTGTTCATCAACATCGGGTGTATCCTCATCTACATATGTCCAGCCATTGACTTTTGTTTCTTCACTCATACGTTTAATGAATAATAAACAAGCAAGTACCATACCTACTTCAATGGCTACAACCAAATCAAAGATTACAGTTAGCACAAATGAAGTGACTAAAATAATAATATCACTCTTAGGTGCTGTTTTAACTAAGTTCACAAAGGTACGCCATTGGCACATATTGTATGCGACAATAAATAGAATAGCCGCAATGGTAGGCATCGGAATCATTCCGGCATATGGCATTAAAACAACTAATACAATGACCAATATGATGGAGTGCACCATACCGGCAATTGGTGTTTTTCCTCCATTTTTAATATTGGCAGCCGTTCTTGCGATAGCACCCGTAGCAGGAATTCCTCCAAATAAAGCTGACGCAATATTTCCAGCACCCTGCGCAACAAGTTCCATATCCGAACGATGTTTTCCATTGATCATACCATCGGCAACCACACAAGAAAGCAATGATTCAATGGCCGCTAATACAGCTATAGTTAATGCATTCGGTAGTGCATTTTGAATCATGTTTAATGATAAGCTCGGAAAATGTAAAGATGGTAATGCATTACTGATTGTATACAGATTTCCGATTGTATTTACCTTTAAAGACAAGAATTGAACCATCAAAATTCCTGCAATAACGGCTAAAAGTGAACCTGGAATTCTTTTAAAGATATATGGAGCAATAATCAAGATAGCCAAAGATACCACACCTACAATCACGGCATCCATATTCATTGTAGAAAAATGATGGATTACAGCCTCAAACTTTTCAACCGTCTCAATAGGCTTTACTCCCGTTGGATAGGTTAATCCAAAGAAATCTTTTAATTGTCCTATCACAATCGTAACGGCAATACCAGAAGTAAAACCTGTCGTAATGGTAAATGGAATAAACTTGATTAGACTTCCAAAATGACATAGACCCATCAAAATCAAAAAAATACCCGCAAGAATCGTGGCAACGATAAGGCCATCCATTCCATCATGCGCTACAATTCCAGCAACAATCGTCGCAAATGCAGCAGTCGGTCCTGCAATTTGTACACTGCTTCCGCCTAGTGCTGAAATGACAAAACCAGCTACGATTGCAGTAAAGATTCCGGCTTCCGGTCCCACACCTGAAGCAAGTGCTAATGCGATTGATAATGGTAATGCGATAATAGCTACAATAATTCCAGCCGTTACATCTTTGAAAAACTGAGACTTATCATAGCTTTTAAGTGATGAAAGTAACATCGGTTTTAGTGAATTCATTTGTTAATATCCCTCTCTTTTTAACAACCTTTACAGTATATCATAATTTAAGTATTTTTAAGGATTTTTCTATACCAGTATTTGATATACTAAACATATAACACTAAATTTCAGGAGAATACTATGAAAAAAAAGACTAAAATTATAATTTTAATCTCAGCATGCATTTTGATTGCCGTTATCGGTATTTATTTCTTGTTTCCAAAGGAATCAAACAATCAAAACATCTATGTTCAAAAAGTTTCAACAATCATCGGATCTTCCTATACGGAAAATCGTTATTCAGGTGTTGTAGAATCCTCAGAAACAGTTGATATTAATCAAGATGGAAACAAATCCATTACAGACATGTATGTAGAAGCAGGGCAAAAAGTAAGTAAAGGAGATAAATTATTTTCTTATGATACGACAGAAGCATCCAATTCCATCGCCCAAAAGAAATTGGATATTGAAGCTCAAAACAATGAAATCCAAGCGCAGAATAATACCATTGCCGATTATAAGGCCGAACTAAATAAGGGTGGAGATAAAGTAGAGATTCAGGCACGAATCAATGATGCAAGTTTCGCGATTCGTCAAGCTCAAAACACAATCAAAGCTACACAGACTGAAATCGATCAGTTGAATAAACAAATTGAAAATTCTACTGTCCTCTCCACTATTGATGGAATTATTAAAGAAGTAAATAAAGATGGTGGAACGGATGAGAGTGGAAACCAAAAACCATTAGTATCCATTACGCAAACTACAGATTTTAGAGTGAAAGGCTCTATTAGTGAAATGGGCACCATTTCTGAAGGAACAAGTGTCATTGTCAGAAGTCGTGTAAATGAAGATCAAATCTATAAGGGGACTGTCACAAAAGTAGAAACAGATCCTCAATCGAATTCGAACAATAACTTTTATGGAGCGGATTCAAGTGAATCTGCATCCAAATATCCTTTCTATGTCTCTTTAGACAACAACAAAGGTTTAATGCTTGGACAACACGTATATATTGAAGCGGATAATGGCCAATCTACAAAGAAAAAAGGTATCTGGCTAGATGCAAGTTTTATTGTTTCGGATGACAATGGAAATTCATATGTATGGGTATCTGAAAAAGGTAAATTAAAGAAAAGAAAAGTAGAACTTGGTAAAACAGATGAAGAAACCTATACCACAAAAATCAAATCAGGACTCAGCGTTGATGACTATATCGCGTGGGCCGATGATTCTTATTCAGAAGGAATGAAGACAACTACAGAATATCAGACGGAAACGGATGGTGATGCCAATGCTTCTTAATATACAAAATATTTATAAGAACTACGGCAAAGAACCTATGATTGTTCCTGTATTAAAGGATGTCAGTCTTGAAGTTGTACAAGGTGACTATATTGCGATTATGGGACCTAGCGGCTCAGGTAAAACAACACTTATGAATATCATTGGATGTTTAGATCGAGCAAGTTTGGGTACGTATCTATTTGAAGATGAAGACATTTCTGAAATGAATGATGATGCATTAAGTGATCTTCGCTTAAATAAGATTGGCTTTGTATTCCAAAACTTCAATCTTCTAAGTTTGGAAACTGCCCAAGAAAATGTAGCTTTACCTTTGATTTATGCAGGTATTGATAAAGAGAAAAGAAATCAAAGAGCTATAGATGTATTAAATAAAGTAGGTTTACAAGATCGTATTTCATTTAAGCCAAGCCAATTATCTGGTGGACAAAAACAGCGTGTTGCGATCGCCCGTGCCATCATTAATAATCCAAAAATCCTACTTGCCGATGAACCTACAGGAGCACTTGATCAAGCAAGTGGAAAACAAGTTATGGAATTATTTAAATCCTTAAATGATGAAGGTGTAACAATCATTATGATTACGCATGATGCCAATGTGGCAAGTCATGCAAAAAAAATCCTTCATATCATTGATGGAGAAATCATTGAAAATAAACAAGGAGGTGTTCTATGAAGCCTTCTATAAAAAAAGGAATTATTATTACTTCTGTATGTGCATTTACCTTAGTTGGAATTAAGTTTTATTTGAATTCAACAAACAAAATCGATGTAAACTCTGTGTCCACATTGAATACAGGGTATTGGGATAATCCATCCACTTCAACAGGTCTTGTATCTAATAGTGATACGCAATCCGTATTATATGATTCTTCTAAAACAATCACACAAGTATTTGTACAAGAAGGTCAACAGGTCAATGCAGGTGATCCTTTATTGTCATATGACCTAACTACACTTCAAAGTGCAGTAGATACAAGTCAGTTGGATGTAGAAAAAGCTCAAAATGCAATTACACTTGCCGAGCATGAATTAAAGAAATTATTAAATACAACGCCTATTCCAGATGTTGTTGAAGAATCAGAAATTCAAGATCCTACACCTGCACCATTGCCTGGTGTTCCCGCAAAAGATGGAAATGGTTTTTATCCTTATATTCTTTCTTTATCGCAAGCCGAAAAGAATTTTACAGACTATAAGATTTATTATACAAATACAGAAAGTGAAGCACCTGAAAAAGGGCCTAAAGAAGATGTAAATGCATGGAAAGAAGAAAGAGAAACGAAAGAATCTAACAATACTTGTTGGTATTGGATTGAATATACATATACAGATGGTTCAACAAATGCGTATGATCCTAAAGATGTTGTAGAGTATTATAGTGATAAACAACAAATCCCAAATAAAGAAATCTTTTTAGCTGGAACTAAACAGAATCCGTATGTATTTAAGTTAAGTGAAAATCAAGGGTTTGTGTATGGAAAGCTATTTTTAGATAATGCGAATCTAAGCCAATACTTACGATTCGATGTGTATACAAATGATGGAGAAATTGATTCTTCATGGCTCGTTCGTTGCGACAAGTTTACCACTAAACAATCCATGAATGAAGGCGATATGTATTCGGTGATTTCACACACAAAGGAAGAACAGAAATATGTGGAAGTAGAACAAAAGCCAAGTCAAGATCTCTCATCGGGTTATACAGAAATTGAACTTGCGAAAGCCATTCGTGATAAGAAACAGGAACTGAAAACTTTAGATTTAGATTTAAGAAAGGCTCAGCTGTCTTTAAACGAAAACAAAGCTTTATTAAATGATGGTGTTATTCGTGCAAAACGAAGTGGTATTGTTCGTAATGTCAAAAAAACATCGGATCCTTTACAAGATGGAAACGTATTCTTAGAAGTGGCCGGTGGACAAGGAACCTATATTAAAGGAAGCATTAGCGAATTAATGTTAAATCAAATTAAAGTTGGAGATACTATTTCTGCCTATTGTTGGACAAGTGGAGAAACGTTTGATGCCAAAATTCAAAGTATTGATACTTTACCTTCTTCAAATAGTAACTATAATGGTTCAGGTAATCCAAATGTGAGCTATTATGATTTTGAAGCTTATGCCAAAGATGCATCGAAAATACAAGCTGGCGAATATTTAGAATTAACATTCAATTCGGCCAGTGACACTACGAGTTCGATTTGGCTTTCTAAGGCTTATGTCAAACAAGAAGGAAATAAGTACTATGTGCTAAAAGATGTTCATGGCAAATTGAAAAAGCAGTATGTGACCGTTGGAAAAATCGTATGGGGCGATACAATGGAAATCAAAGATGGACTTTCAGACACAGATTATATTGCGTTTGCGTATAGTAAAAACGCAAAAGAAGGCGTTAAGACGCAAAAATCTTCGGAGGCTGCATCATGATTGAAAACATAAGATTATCATTTCGAGGTATTTTTGCGCATAAAATGCGATCATTCCTTACAATGCTAGGAATCATTATTGGGATTGCCTCTATCATTGCGATTGTTTCTACAATTAAAGGAACAAATGATCAGATTGAAAAGAATTTAATTGGTTCCGGAAATAACACAGTAAAAGTAGCTTTGTATCAAGAAGATTGGGAATACTCTTTTGATTCTGGTATTCCTAATGGAGTTCCAACTGTTTCAAAAGACACACTTGAATCCTTAAAAAACATGGATCACGTAGAAGGTGCTACACTGTATCGTTCTAGGCAAAGTTATCAAGCCATCTTCCGCAATAATACATCTTTAGATGGTGGATACATCATGGGTGTCCAACAAGATTATTTCTCTATTGCCGGATTAACTATCAAAAAAGGAAGAGGCATTACAGATGAAGACAACAAAAAATTTAGACAAGTTGCCGTCTTAGATGAAACAAGCGCAAGACTTCTATTTGGTGAAGATGATCCAATCGGTAAAACCATAGAAATTTCTTCAACACCATTCACCATTGTTGGCGTATGTGCAGATAAAGAAACTTTTGAACCTATAATGGAAAGTATTGATGATTACCGTATATATAATCAGTCTACGGGTTCTAAAGTCTATGTTCCAAGTGAATCTTGGCCAATCTTCTATCAGTTTGATGAACCACAAAACACATTACTGAAAGTAGATGCCACTTCCAATATGACAAGTGTAGGAAAAAAAGCAGCTACTATCTTAAATACAAATGTTTCTTCTTCAAGTGTTCAATATAAGGCACAAGACTTATTGAAGCAGGCAAAAGATATTCAAAATCTTTCTAAATCGACAAATGCTATGTTGATTTGGATTGCCGGTATTTCTTTACTTGTAGGTGGTATTGGAGTTATGAACATCATGCTTGTAACGGTAACCGAAAGAACGAAAGAAATTGGTCTTAAAAAAGCCATTGGTGCTAAGAAAAAAGCCATCCTATTCCAGTTCCTGACTGAAGCTGTAGTACTTACTTCGATTGGAGGTATTGCAGGTGTATTAACGGGAATTGGCTTAGCTAAATTAATATCAATATTCAATGGTACTCCTGTATCCATTAGTATTCCTGCCATGATACTATCTGTATTATTCTCAATGGCAATCGGTATTATTTTTGGATTGTTACCTAGTTATAAAGCTGCAAATCTAGATCCAATTGAAGCTTTAAGACATGAATAAAAGCTGTAACGACAAAATCGTTGCAGCTTTTTTATTGGTTGTCACACCTAAAATATCTTTATCTATTCTTATTCTTAATCTTATGAACAATTCTACGAATCAACAAAATCAGAAATACGATAAGTAAAATGACAACGAATACAATCGATACAATAATAGCTGTAAATTTATTTGGCTTTTTAATCAAGTCAATTATATTCTTACTATCATCCACAACCTTATGCTCATGTGTTGAATCATAATATTTTGAAACATTGCTAATCCCATCACCATCCGTATCATCAAAAGAGCGCATATATCTTGCAATCGCATCCCAAGCTTTTAGTTCTTTGCCATCTTCTTTAATGATATGATCCTCAAGGTTTTCAATTGGATTTCCATTCTTATCTTTAGGTTCAAGTGACAAAAGTCCATAAGACAATTTATTTACCGAACCAAGCATCTGACCTGTATATAAATCTGTCACAACATGATACAATTGATTATCTTGAATCTCAATTCTTTGACCTTCTTTTGTAAGATAACAATCTGTAACTTTATTTAGAATCATTCGGTTTGGATTGTAGGTAAAATTAAGTCCACTACAATACAATCTTGCCGTTGTCATAAAATCAGAAACTGAAGCATCCACCTCGGCTGCAAGTTTCAACTCTTTTCCTGTAAGATATGTAGAAATCAAAGGATAACCAGCCATACCATCTTTTCCAATTCCTAAAGAAAATGAATTATATACATTTTCTACGGTAATATCTCCTTTTGTATATGTATCTCGTATAGTTCCACTTGGAACAACGGCTACATCGACTGAATCGACAGCATACGCAAATGAATCCGCAATAATTTGTCCTAGATTTGATTCTTCATGTTTTGAATATAATTCTTCTAAACTATTAAATTCAATATCATTTTGCGCAAGAACGCAATCTCTTGTATAACCAAAATCAGCAAGGTAATTTGTATCCACTGTATCCATTAATTCATCAATACGATTTTGTGTCTCCATATCCGGCTGTATATTTTCAGATACAGGAATTAGTTCATAAGAACTTAAATCCCAACGCTCCTTCGAATTCTGTTTCATTGAAAGAGAACCGATATTTTTTCCATATTCCCCACAAGATACGATATATGTATTTTCATGTTGAATCGGTTCTTTTAATTCTGAATGCGTATGTCCACTGATGATTAAATCAATATCCTTTACATTCTTGGCAAGAAGTTCATCTTCCGATTTATTTTCATCTTCCCAAGTTCCACAGTGAGAAACACAAACGATCATATCCACTTTTTCTTTCTTCTTGATTTTTTCAACTGTATCTTTCACTGCCTCTACAGGATCTTTAAACAACAATTCACAAGTCGGTGCACATTCTAAAGAATCTTTTCCAAAAGCACCTGTAACAGCTATCTTTGTATCACCTTTTTGAATGACAACATAATCCTTTACTCCATAAGTTTCAAATCCGGACTGAATCTGTTTTTGACCTTTACTCAATCCAGACTTTTTCATGCCTGCCCAATCCACATTGCATACGACAAGATTGGGTATTGTTTCACCTGAAGCCTTGGCCGCCTTTAACATATTGGCCAAACCTTTTGAACGATAATCAAACTCATGATTCCCTAATGTTGTGACATCATATCCAAGATAGCCAAGCATTCTAAGTTCAGCTGCCTGCGTATCATATACTGTCTGAATCAACGTTCCCATTGAGAAATCCCCACCATCCAATATTAGTGTATTTGGATTCTCCTTCTTTTGTTCATTAATTAATGTTTTAATTCTCGCAAAACCACCAACTTCTTGAAGTTCTCCATCTACATTTGTTGTGAAACTATCCAAATGAGAATGCGTATCATGTGTAAACATGACATCCACCTCTTTTGTATTTGATTCAGCATTCAATGGAGTAATTTGTGTAAGCGGCATCAACAATGTCGTCGCTAAAAAAAGCGACACGATTCGCTTCCTTATTATCATATTATTCTCTCCTCATTATGTATTCACCTACTTTTTAGTATACGTGATTGAACACAAAAAGTACATGTTTTTTATCATTTGTAAGCGGTTATAGTAAATAAAGGGATTCACAAAAAAAGTAGGCATTATCTGCAAATACATTTTCAGTAAATATTACTTTATAGTCCATATTTATTTCTAACGCTATCTATTGCTATATCTGCATCTATTACTTTTCCTTCTCTAGATTGAACACTAGAAGAAGCAAGTCTATCCAAAAATTCATCTTCAATCATAACTTTCATTTCATTTGTTTTATTGAATTTTTTTATTTTAAAAGGAATTCCACCATAAGCAACTGCTTGAGTTAAAAACATACGAATTGCGCTAGTGGTATCTGTACCCAATTCCTTAAATAATGCATCTGCCTTAGATTTCAAATCATCATCAACTCTTACTTGAATAGTAGACATACAGCATCACCTCCATATTTAAATGGTATGCAATTCCATTGCTAATGTACAGAAAAAGTATTTCTCATTAATTATTATTGCATTACTTTGTATCATATATGACATGTATAATTCTGTTGTCGAATTCATAAATCAGTCGATAGCAACAGACTTTTATGAATTAATTCATCATTTACATCTTTAAAATTCGCAGGATGATTATCAAAACATTGATAGTTACGTCTTGCAATCATCATAATCTTTTGTGTTGCATCTCTATCTACTGCATCATTATCCAAATGGAAAACAATTATTTGAACTTTGGGATTCCTTTCTGAATTAGGCAAAAAGAAAAGCACTACCAAATTTAGTAATGCTTCATACAGTTATTTAATTATAGGTAAACCTAAACTGTTAATTGCTTTTTTAAATCGATTCCATAGTGGAGGATATTTGCTGATGCAACTCCATTCTTGTTTTGAATGTCCTTGTTTAATAATGATTGACCAGGTTGTTCCATCACAAATATCTAAATCATCATAGTTTCATTCTTTAATGTAGGATATATATTATGGATAAACTTCTTATATTCCTTTTCAGTTAAATCAATACTTGTTTTGAATTCTAAAGTACCAATAGAATCTGAATAAGAAGCAATAAATCAATCTTTAATCTTTTTACAACAATCTTTTGATATCCTTCATGAAAACCGCCAATTTCAAATTCAACTGAAGTAGTAGAAGTTTCATCAATAGGTAAGAATGGATAACAAACATCTTTATCACAATTAAAACAATATCGAATTGGAGGTGGCATCTTTTTACCACGTACTAAATAAATTTTATGATTTTCTATATCTTTTTGAAGTTGAGTAGTCGTTTTTGGAATT
This sequence comes from Holdemanella sp. MSK.7.32, assembly GCF_024460475.1. Taxonomy (GTDB): domain Bacteria; phylum Bacillota_I; class Bacilli_A; order Erysipelotrichales; family Erysipelotrichaceae; genus Holdemanella. The sequence continues at coordinate 11,004 of NZ_JANFYN010000060.1, forward strand.
CCATAAACAATTTTTTGCCGTTTCATGACCACAATGAGGACAACGTATATGTGTCAAATAAAATCACTTCTTTCTAGGAAACTATTTAATTTTCC
>NZ_JANFYN010000061.1 GCF_024460475.1 Holdemanella sp. MSK.7.32
GCACGTATGGTTTGATAAGGGGCGGCAGAATTTAAACTCTGCCGCCTACTTTCTTTATGTTCCTAACAATAGGAAATACATTTGGAATCTAGTGAAACAAAATAGGTCTATACTGCTTTATATAAGGAGGACATAATCATGTCAGAAACATTAAAAATACTTAATACTTTAACACAAGCAATTTCAATTTCAGGAGATGAAAAAAATGTTGGCAAATGTATGGCACAATACTTAGAGCCATATTGTGATGAAATTGTATATGATAATTTAGGCTCTGTATTTGGCGTAAAGAAAAGTAAAAAGGAAAACGCAAAGCGCGTATTAGTAATTACACACATGGATGAATCAGGATTAATGATCACAAAAATTAATGATAATGGAAGTGCTGAATTTATTGAAATAGGTAAAATCAATAAACAATACTTACCAGGAAGTCGTTTGCGTGTAAAAACAAAAACAGGTGAAGTCAATGCCTTTGTGGTAGGCACAGAAAAAATGGTTATCGATTTTGGAACGTATTCAAAAGAAGAAACATTAGCACTTGGTGTATTTGTAGGAGATAGTGCCGTTGTAGATGGCGCATTTGTCAAAGTACAAAAACAATGTATTTCAAAAGCATTAGAATCAAGAGTTGGATGTTTAATGGCTGTTGAATTATTAGAAGCTGTTAAAGATAAAGAATTTGATTTTGATTTATATGTTGGAGCTTGCGTCATGGAAGAAGTAGGACAGCGAGGAGCCACAACAGCTACAGAACTGGTAAAACCAGATCTAGGTGTTGTACTTGGTTGTAAGAAAGCTAAAACATTAGATGAAAAAGACCAGAGCGTAGGAGAGCTAGGAAAAGGCTTATTAGTATCTTTCTACGATAAAGGGATGATGCCAAACCGCGGTTTATTAGATGCATTAGTACAAATCTGTAAAGAGGAAGATATCGCATATCAGCACTACTATAGTATGGATCTAAATGAAGGGGCATGGGTACACAAATTGTTTGCCGGATGTCCAACACTGAATGTATCGATTGCGATTCAAAATGCATACAGCGCAATTGAAAGTATGGATCTAAATGATTATGACTGCGCAAAAAAAGCTTTAACTGTATTTGTTGAACATTTAAATGAAGAAAAGATTCAAGAATTTAAGGAATCAAATCGATAGGTGATACTATGGAACAAGCAATTGGTGATATTAATTTAGAAATGCTGAAAGAATTAAGTGAGGCTCATGGCATTAGTGGAAACGAAAAAGAAGTGAGTCGCATGATGAAAAAGTGGATGAATCCCTATGCGGATGAAATTACATATGATAATTTAGGATCCATCATTGGACTTCAAAAAGGAGAAGAAGACCAGCCTACTTTAATGATTTGTGGACACATGGATGAAGTTGGTTTTCTAGTGCGCGAAATTGATGAACAAGGCTACATTCGTATGCTCCCAGTTGGAGGATGGTGGGGACATGTACTACCTAGTCAGACGCTTGTAGTGACAACACATGAAGGGAAAAGATATCAAGGTGTTGTAGGATCAAGTGCGCCTCATGGATTGAGTAAGGAAGTCAAAGAAAAAGTTATTCATCCCTTAGATTTATTTTTAGATTTGGGTGTCGCAAACCGTGCTGAAGTTGAAGAATTAGGGATTCAAATTGGCGATATGATTACGCCAGATACAGAATTTACAGTTATGAATAACCCAAACTATTTAATGGGAAAAGCCTGGGATGATCGTTTATGTGCAGCTATGGTTGTAGATGTAATGCGTCTTTTAAGTCAAGATAAGCATAAATGCAATTTATATGGTGTTGGTACAGTGCAAGAAGAAGTTGGTTTACGAGGAGCAAGAACAGCCGCAAATATGTTACATCCAGATGTTGCGATTGCCTTAGACGTAACAACAAGTATGGATACACCAATGGATAAAGGAATCAATGGCTTAGGAAAAGGTGTTGTATTAAGTGTAATGGATGCGGGAATTATCGCAAATAAAAATTTTATCACAAAGATGGAAGAAATCTGTAAAGATTTAGATTTAGACATCAATTATGACATGATGACATGTGGTGGAACAGATGCCGATAATATTCATAAATCACATGATGGTGTTGTCACAATGACATTATCTATTCCTACACGTTATATGCATTCTCATCGATTGATCATTCATCGTAAGGATTATTGGCAAACTGTATTATTAATGGCTGAATTTGCTCGTCGATTAGATAATGAATTGTTGCAGATATTGAAAGGATAAAACAATGAAAGTATTAGTTGGAAGATTTAGTTCAGAATCCAATGAACACTCTAGATCTTTAATGAGTCTAGATAAATTTATTTTGAAATATGGAGAAGACTGTATCGACTCTATGTATTGTCGAGATATTTTTGAAAAAAATGGCATTGAATTGATTCCAAGTATTGGTGCGATTGGACATCCCCATGGACCTGTAACTTTACAGGCTTATGAATTTATTGTGGATAAGTTCAAACAAAGTGTGAAAGAACATCTACACGAAATTGATGGAATCTTCTTGTTTCTTCATGGCGCTAGTAAGGTGATTGGTTTACAAGGAGGTTCAGCAGAACATGCGATTCTACGCGAAATTCGTGCTATTGTTGGACCATATATGCCTATTGCCCTAGTTATGGATCCACATGGAAATTTATCGGAAGAATTAGTTTCAAATGTAAATCTATTAAGATGTTATAGACACTCACCACACATTGATACAAAGGAAACGTATCAATTTATGGCTAAAGATTTTATTGATCTATTAAATCATAGAGAAGACATTCATCCAATTTATTATCGTGTTCCCATTATTATTGGTGGAGAAAAAAGTGTATCTTTTGATGAACCTATGGTGTCTATCAACAATATGTTAGAAGAAGCTGAAAAGACAGGTCGCATTCGTTCAGCCTCTTTCCACATTGGTTATTTAAGACATGATGGACCAAACTTAGGATGTTCTGTTGTCGTATGTCCAAAGACAAAAAAAGACACAGAATTTGCGGATATGTGGGCAAGAAAAATTCGTGAATTTGCCTATTCAAAACGTCATGAATTCCACTATCATGGAAATGTAGCTTCTTTAGAAGATGCGATCAAACAAGTTGTTTATCATGATCAAGGAACATGCTTTATTACCGATTCTGGAGATAATGTAGGATCTGGTGCGGATGGCTTTAATAATTATGTTTTAAGACAAATTATGAATTTAGATGATTTTAATCATAAGAAATACTTAGTTTCGGGAATCGTTGATTTTAATGCACATGCTTTCTTAATGAACAAAAAAGTTGGCGACAATGTTGAATTTGATTTGGGTATGGACTATGATGAACTATGTCAGAAAATCCATATTAAAGGTAGTGTTGTAGCTAAAGGCTTAGCTGAAGAAATGTATGTTGGTAAAGAAGATATTGGTACAGTAATTACTGTAAAGGTAGAAAACATGCCTGTGTATGTTGTGGTTGAAAATGATGCCATTCAATATTATGAACCTGTCCAATATGTAACAAGCGGCCTAAATCTAGATGATTATGATGTCGTTGTTGTTAAACAAGGTTATATCTCAGCTGAATTTGATGCATATGCATCGTATTGTGTTATGGCACTAACGGATGGACCTACAAATCAAGCGAGTGAAAAGCTTGTATTTAGACAAATTCATAGACCAATGTATCCATATGATGATCGTGAATTAGACGAAATTTAATGAAAAAATAAATCCACCGCTCGGTGGATTTTATCTTTTATAAATAGTTTTGCATAAATGAATATGCATTGTTGAAACAAATCGCATTGATTTCTTCATCTGTGAATTCATTTACCTTGAGTTTTAGTGCAATATTTTGGATTTCTGTGATGTCCTTCATACCAACCACATTACTATCTTCCATGCCAGGAATATAGTCCATAAAATCAAAACCTAATGCGATATGTTCAATACCAATCTTTTCTTTTAAGTATTTAAGGATTTCAATAAAGTCATCTAGTGTCGCATTTTCTTTCTTGTTCTTCACAAACCAACGAACCGGAATACCTCCAACTAGTCCTTGTTTATTTCTAATAATGTCTAGCTGTAAATCACTCAAGTTACGATAATGATTGTATAAAGCCTTCACATTACTGTGAGATGCGATGATGGGCTTTGTACTTGTTTTTGCGATATCATAGAAGTTCCATTCGCAACAATGACTTGTATCAATGGCTATTCCAATATGATTCATAGCTTGAATCGCTTCAATACCTAGATCTGTTAATGGTTTATTATTTGTTCTTGCACCACAAGCTAGGGCATTATCATCGTTCCAGCATAATGAGCCAAGACGCACATTATGATCATATAACCATTGAATTTTATTTGTGACATCTTCTTTAATTCCACACATACCTTCAACAGCGATAAAGACTTGAATATCTTTATCGTTGTTAAATGAGAAATGTTTACTTGAATGAATACAATCATTGGCATATACGATACATTCTTGCATATCTTGCCATGATTCAGTGCCGCTAAAGCAGCAGACAATGGCAGAAAATTTCATGTTGCCTTCTTTAAAGCGAGGATAGTGAAATTCATCCAAACGATTCAACTGTTCTTTATGATCGAATAAATCATTTCCTATATCATCATGTAAATTCGCAAATGAGATCATGCGCTTAACTCCTTTAAGAAGTCTTGAATTTGTTCGGCAATCGATTGTAGACTTTCTTGCCAGAACGATTCCTCTTCAATGTTGATATCTGCCATGCTTGCGACATTTTCACAAGTATTTGTGGTTGTTGCAGCTAGTAGTTTTTCATATTTAGGAATAAATGATGTCCCTTCCTTTTTGAATTTTGCGTATAAACCACGAGAAAATAAAGCACCAAATGTATATGGAAAGTTATAGTATGCGATATCTGGAATGTAGTAATGTACCTTTGTAATCCAACGATAAGGATGTATCCAGTTCTTGTCTAAACCATCACCGAATGATTTATTTAGGGCTTCCTTCATTAGTTCACATAGTTGTTTGGCATTTAAGAAACCTTCTTCAATATGCTCAAATACAGATTTTTCAAATAAGAATCGCGCATAGATGTCCAATACGTTTTGACATAATGCCGATAATTGTGTATCAATGACTAATAATTTTTCTTTTTTAGGTAAAATGCTTGCCATATAGTTATACATTACATTTTCATTAAATGTACTTGCCGTTTCTGCCAGAGGCATACAATAATCACGGTTTAAAATAGCTTGTTCTTCAATCATTTCTCCATGGAAAGCATGACCTAACTCATGGGCAACTGTAATAATATCACTTAATGTATTGTTGTAGTTTGTGATAATACGACTTTCATGGATCCAACCCAGGTTTTCACAGAATGCGCCAGGTTGTTTACCTTCGTAAGTTGGATAATCAATCCAATGTTCATTAAATGCAGTTTTTGTCATTTCATGTAAGTTTTCACCTACTTTTTCAAAAGCATCCAAAATATAGGATTCGCAATCTTCAATAGAGAAATTAAAGTCACATTCTTGTAAAGTGGCATAGATTTCATACCAAGGAAGACCATGATCATAACCTAGCATCTTGGCCTTTGTACGAAGATATTTTCTAAATACAGGTAAATATTTTTGAATACTAGTCATCATCGCATCTAATGTTTTGGATGACATTCTTGATTCAATCAACATTTTTTCTAAAGGATCTTTATAGCCAAGTAAGCGTGCTTCTATAAGTTGTTGTTTCTTGATGGCACTTACCGCAAAAGCAAGTGGGGTTTCAATTGGTTTATAGGCTTCAAGCTCGGCTAGAAAGGCATCTTTACGAACGTTGGAATCATTATCATGACACATATTCTTTACTTGTGTTAAAGGTAAGCTATTTCCACGATAGTTGGCCTTGGCATTTCCAGTTAGTGCATAGTACATGTCTGAAAAAGCTTTTTTACTTGTTGGATATACTAAGTTTAATATTTCCTGCTGTTCTAAAGGCAATGTGTGTTTAGCATTGTTTAATTTTTCTTCAATGATAAATTTATAGGTTGTATAATAGCTTGATTGTTTGATTTCTTTATCTTCTAAGATTTTTGTCCATAATTCATTCATTTGATTTGCGGCTACAGCACAAGCACTTAATACTTTGCTTGACCATAAAATAGCATCTTCATTGTTGGCTTCTACACTTAGTCTTAGTGTTACATATAAACGAAGTCGATATTCTAGGTCTTTGATTTCTTCAAGTTGTTTAAAGGAAGTGTTTGTGTTCACGTTTTCTATTTTGTAGTTTACTAACTGGTCATAGTCCTTTAAAAAGATTGGATCATCATAACCAGTATATAATTTAGATAAATCCCATTTATAATTGTTTGTCATTTGTACACCTGTCTTTCTATATTAATTATAGGAAGTATAGGAATGGAATACTCAGAAAGGAATTTCCTAGATGTTAGGAATAATCGAATATTTCCTAATCGCTAGGAAGTTCGATTCATAGAAAAGAAAATTTGTATGATGTACAATACAATCAGAACAAGGAGGGTATCTATGGAAAACTTGGAAATGATAAGCTTTCAAATTATTTCTTGTGTAGGAACTGCAAAATCAAGCTATATTGAAGCAGCACGTAAGGCACAGGAATACGAATTTGATAAGGCAGAAGAACTAATTAAAGAAGGAGATGCTATTTATATTAAAGGTCATGAAGCACATGCTTCTTTGATTCAACAAGAGGCAAGAGGAGAGTCTGTTGCGGTAAACATGTTGTTGATGCATGCAGAGGATCAATTGATGGCAGCTGAAAATTTTAAGGCTTTTGCCCAACAACAAATCGTGATTTTCAAGAAATTTCAAGATATTGAGAATAGGTAGGAGACGAATATGAAAAGAGTATACTTATTTTGTGATAATGGGATGTCAACAAGTATGATGGCACAACGTATGCAGGACGTGGCTGACAGTCACAACTTGCCAATTGAATGTAAGGCATTTTCATATAAAATCATTCAAGACATCATTGAAAAAAATACTTTAGATTGTATCTTGATTGGTCCACAAACTAAATTCTTATTTGATGAAATCAATAAAAAATACGGTGATAAAACACCAGTTATGGTTATTGATCCAACAGATTATGGTATGATGGATGCAGAAAAAGTATTAAAAAAAGCTATCGTGCAAATGAAAAAATTTAAAAACAAATAAGGTCGCTTTTTTAAAGCGATTTTATTTTTGAATCATATGTAGGAGGAAAAGGTATGTACGGAATTATCGCAACATGGAGAATGGCTTTAGAAGGAATTTCAAAAGCAGATTCTATGTTAAAAAATAACGAAAGTGCGGCGGATTCGATTGAAGAAGCAATCAAAGCTGTAGAGGATTTTGAATACTATAAAAGTGTAGGATATGGAGGACTTCCAAATGAAGAAATGGAAGTGGAATTAGATGCTGCTTTTATGGATGGGGATACACTAGAATTTGGATGTGTTGGAGGTGTTAAAGATTTTGCCAACCCTGTTAGTATTGCACGTAGTCTAATGCACTATGATGCCAACAATTTCTTAGTGGGTCAAGGAGCTGAAAAATATGCTTCAAGACATGGCTTTGAAAGAAAAACAATGCTTACAGATCGTGCCAAGATTCATTATCACAATCGTACAAAAGAAATCACAAATACGGAATTAAAACCATATTCAGGACATGATACAGTAGGTATGGTTTGTCTAGATACTGCAGGACATATGACAAGTGCTACAAGTACTTCTGGATTGTTCATGAAACATCCAGGGCGTCTAGGCGATTCGCCCGTATGTGGTTCTGGATTCTATGTAGATTCTTTTGTTGGAGGAGCGAGTGCTACAGGTTTAGGTGAAGATGTTATGAAGGGCTGTGTTTCTTATGAAATTGTTCGCCTAATGAAAGAAGGCATGCATCCTCAACAAGCGTGTGAAAAGGCTGTACACGATTTTGATTTAGAATTAAAACGAAGAAGAGGGAAAGCTGGAGACATGTCTTTGATTGCGATGAATAATAAGGGTGAATGGGGTTGTGCTACAAATATTGAAGGTTTTAGTTTTGTAGTGGCAACTGAAAAACAAGCCCCAACAGTATATTTAGTAAATCATGATGCGGATGGAAAATGCACATTTGAAGTCGCAAGTAAAGAATGGATGGACAACTATATGGCCACGCGCACAGCTCCATTAGTAAGGAAATAAAATGGAAGAAGAATTATTAAAGAAGATTGATGAAATCAGTGATGAGATGATTTCAGGAATCAAAAGAATTGTTCAAATCGATAGTGTACAAAGTGAAGCTAAGCCAGGTATACCTTTTGGAGAAGGCGTAAATAAAGCTTTAGAAGAAGCATTGAAATTAGCTCGTGAATTAGGTTTTGAAACAGAAAACGTCGATCATATGGTGGGTATTGCCAAATATGGTACAGGAGAAGACTATATTGGCATTATGGGACATTTAGACGTTGTTCCTGTAGGAGAAGGATGGAATCATCCTCCGTTCTCAGCTTATGAAGATGAAAATGGCAGAATCTTTGCCCGTGGTATTTTAGATAATAAAGGACCGACTTTATCTTGTTTATATGCACTCTATGCCATAAAGGAATTGAAAATTCAGTTAAAGCGTCCTGTTTATATTTTGTTTGGAACGAATGAAGAAACGGGATTTGAAGATTTAACACATTTCCTTAAAGTCAGAAAACCACCTATTATGGGCTGGACACCCGATTGTAAATATCCGGTTGTATATGCGGAAAGAGGAAGAAGTACCTATCGTGTGAGCACGGCTATTGAAAATAAAACTGTATTCAATCAATTTATTAATGAATATATTTTATCAGACAATGGATTTGGAAATAAATTGGGACTCAATATTGAGGATCCTGAATTTGGTAAAATGCAGATGAGTAATAAAAAGCTGGTGGATTTAGAAGGAAAACTTGGCTTTGACTTCTCTTTTAGCTATCCTGCAAGTATTAGTAATGATACAATAGAGATGACAATCAAATCTAAATTAAGCAAAGGACTGCAAGTAGAATGTATACATAATTATGATCCTGTTTATTTTGATAAAAATGGATTCTTATGTCAAACATTAAAGGCGACTTATGAAAAGGTAACAGGCATGGATGGTACGCCAGTTACAACTACGGGTGGAACTTATGCGAAGATCATGCCAAATATAGTTCCTTTTGGACCTAGTTTTCCTGGGCAAAAGGGCATTGGGCACAATCCGAATGAATGGATGGATCGTAGTGATTTGATTTTAAATGCGAAAATATACGCATTAAGTATAGTGAGGTTGGCTAATGGAGAGAATGATTGAAGTATGTGCAGGTAGTTATCAAGATTGTATAGCTGCATATCAGGGTAGTGCAAAGAGGGTTGAATTAAATAGTGCGTTAAGTGTTGGTGGCTTAACACCAAGTGTCGCAAGTCTAGTTCGTGTAAAACAAGAAACAGACTTAACAGTTATTTGCATGGTACGTGTGCGTGCTGCTGGTTTCTGTTATGAAAAAGAAGATATAGAAATTATGTTTGAAGATGCCAAGATTCTTTTGGATCATGGTGCTGATGGAATTGCGTTTGGTTTTTTAAATGAGGATGGCACAATTTGTGAAGAGGACACAAAAAGAATGATCGACTTGATTCATTCATACAATAAGGAAGCTGTATTCCACAGAGCTTTTGATGTAACGCCAGATGCATTTGAAGCCATTGAAACATTGATTGATTTAGGAGCGGATCGCGTACTTACAAGTGGACAAAAATCAAAAGCTATGGAAGGTATTGATTTAATTAAAGTATTGAATAATCAATATGGTGATAAGATTCAGATTCTTCCTGGCAGTGGAATGAATGCAGAAAACGCAAAAATGATGATGAATTATACAGGCGTATATCAGGTGCATTCATCTTGTAAGAATTATAAAGCAGATACAACCACAACAAAAAATGGTGTTTCATATAGTTACTTAGAAAGTCCACATGAAAATGACTATGATGTAGTGGACGTAGAGTTGGTAAAAAAATTAGTTGATAGTATTAAATAATGTGGAAAAGACTGTAACAAAGCAAATTTATCTTGTTACAGTCTTTTGTTTTGAGTAAATTAGAATCGCGATTATAGCCGTTACTACATCGGCTGTAGCCTGAGAAATCAAGATTCCATGGAAGGTAAATAATTTAGATAATATGACAATGCAGATTGCGTAAATAACACCTTGTCTAGAAATGGATAAAATTAAAGCAGGAAGTGCTTTTCCTTCCGATTGAAATAGAGTTGTAAAGACTAAGATTATACCTACACACGGACTAGATAGAACAAGTAGTCTTAACATAAGGCTTCCCGTTTGAATAATGTGTGCATCATTCATAAAGGATTGGATGATATACGGAGCAAAAACACTTAGGATAACGGCAGTAATGAGTGCAAATGTGACTTCGATAAAAATGTCAAACTTAATGAATGCACGTAGGCGTTCTGTGTTTTTGGCTCCATAATTAAATCCTAAAAGTGGTTGTGCCCCAAACGCAAAACCAACCATGATCAATAACAGGATCATATTCACTTTTAGGGCGATTCCCATTGCGGCAACATTTTCATTGCCGAACACAACTAAATAACGATTTGTCAAAGCTACACCAATACTCGACATTAAATTTGTGATAGAAGCAGGAATTCCAATGGTGAAGATATCTAAAAACTCTTTTTTCGTATTATAGAACTAGAAGTTATTCAAGTAATAATTCTAGTTTTTTATTTTA
>NZ_JANFYN010000062.1 GCF_024460475.1 Holdemanella sp. MSK.7.32
GCTAGTGCAAGTGCTTCTGCTTCAACTTCAGCTAGTGAATCAGCATCTGCATCTGGATCTGTAAGTGCAAGTGAATCTGTTTCAGAATCTGAATCTATTTCTGGAAGTATGAGTGATTCTGTATCAACTTCTACTGCTGTTTCTGAATCATTGTCTAATAGTTTAAGTTCAAGTGAATCTAACTCTTTAAGTAGTTCTGAATCAGCTTCTGTATCAGACAGTTTCGCAACTAGTGTAACTACTACGACTGCTGGTGGAGATACTACATATCGTCGAGTAGTTGTGGATACACGTGCTCCTTTACAGGTAGCTCCTCGTGTAACTGAAGAAGAGGTTGTCGAGGATGAAACTCCAAAGGCAAATCCTGAGGAACAAACTGAAACAATCGAAAAGGAAAAAATGCCTAAATCAACATTGGATGTAACTCACCGTGTATGGTGGTCTTGGGTACCAATTGTTGGTGCATTGGTTTCTTTAGTAAATGCACATGCTTCTAAAAAGGCAAGAAACGATGCCTCAAAAGAAAGAAATGATGCTTCTAAAGAAAAAGAAGATAAATAAATAAAATAATGATAAAATAACAGTAGCTAATTTTTAGTTACTGTTATTTTTATTTGGGAGTGATGTTTATGAAGGAAAAGACACATTTGGTTAGAAACAGATGTCTTTTTTCAATTGTTGTGATTCTAGTTTATTTTTTATGTCACCGTATTCCATTAAATGGGATAGATATGAGTGAATATAATAATGCAGGGCTTGATTTAGGTGCTATTTTGACAATGGCCGTGAGTGGTGCTGGTCAAAAGTGTTATGTGATGAGTTTAGGCATTTCACCATATATTACGGCAAGTTTATTAATTAGTATCTTATTCGCAATGCGATCAAAAGAGGCTAGAGCTCGTACTTCACCTAAGGCTATGAATTATTGGATTACGGGTGTATGTTTTGTGGTTGCTCTTGCGCAATCTATTTTTTATGCGTTGTCATTAAAATATGTTGAAAAAGATTTGATGAGTATTTTGGTTGTGATATTTGAATTAATGGCTGGTGCAAGTATTGCTCAATATTTATTGATCAATAATAAGAAGTATGGAGTTGGTGGTTTTGCCCCAATTATTATTGTGAATATGACAGAATCTTTAATTGCGATACTAATGAAATCATCCGTTGATTCGTTGATGATTCCTCTTTTGATTTCTTTTGTGATGGTCATCATTATGATTTTTATGGAACTTCATGAAAAGAAAATTCCTTTACAGAGAGTGTCTGTTCATAATGTGCATGCCAAAAAGAATTATTTGGCCATTAAATACAATCCAGTTGGATTCATGGCTTTAATGTTTGGTTCAGCTATCTTTATGATTCCACAATTGATTGTGGCATTGATTCATCATTATCATAAATCAGAAATCATTAATTACTTATATACGAATTTAAATATATCGACCGTATTTGGTATGCGCGTTTATATTGTGATGTTGTTTGTGTTTACTGTGTTATTAAGTTTATTATTTGTAAATCCAAAAGATTTATCAGAAGACTTGTTACAGAGTGGAGATAGTATTGTGAATGTTCCTGCAGGTAAGGCAACGCGTCGTTATATTCGTAAATGGGTCTTATTCTTTAGCTGCTTAAGTGGGCTAATTATGTGTGGTTGTTTAAGTTTATGTATGTATTTACAGTATAAAGGAATTGTAGATGCATCCGTGTCCATGCTTCCAACGACATTTATGATGCTTTCGGGATTGTTGTGTAGTGTTTATTTAGAGATTCGTGCTTATCGTGATTTTGATTCATATAAGCCATTCATTTAGGAGGTAGTCATTATGATGTATTTTGTACCTTCCTGGTATCATGGAAATGAATATAAAGAAAATGAACAATATTGGTATAGAAGAAGAACTGTAACCGAGTTTGATGATAGTGTTAAACAAGTTCAAATGTTTAATCGTAATAATATTATGGATTATAAGATTTTAAACTTGAGCTATTGTCCTAACTTTAGACACTTTTTGCACCGTCAAAGCGTATTTCATGCGCCTTATTGGTCTTGTTTTGATGCAATTCAAGAAATTAAACGTACTAAAGTAGATATTCTATCTTATAGAGATTTAATGTGGCCAGACCACACGGAATTTGTGTATACACCATTTTGTATTGTGGCATATGTACATCATGAAAAATATGCCGAGGTACATTTTGGGGAAGATGGAAATATGATTGAAGTATTCTTATTTCAATCTGAAATCATGGTTCGTAAAAATGTTTATGATGATCGTGGCTTTTTATCTACAACGATTGTTTATGAAAATAATCAACCGATTTATGAACAATATTTGGATGAAAAAGGAAATTGGAAGTTACTCCATTTTTTTGAAGATGATCATATAGAGATCAATTCTGAAAATCCATATTATTTAATTGGAAATAAAAGGTTTGCGTTTGATTCTTTGAATTATGATTCAATGGAATCTTTAATTGAAGAAGTATTTTCTACTTATTTAGATGAAATGACAGAAAAGTCGGATATCTTCTGTTTGGCTATGCATACACTGCATCATGATTTATTAGAAAGTTTATTTACGCAAAGAAAAACGATTCTATCTTTCTATCAAAATCGTATGGAATTATTTGAAGATGCAGAATTGAAATCTTTGATTCGAAGTACAAACTATTGTATTGTCGATTCGAAACATAAAATTCGTCCTTTAGAAAAGTATGCCGGAAAAACTTTACCAATTGTAGATATTACGCCTTTTGATACGCGTGCCGATTTTGGGATTAGTCAACAATTGACGGTTCAAAATATCTTAGTTCCGATTGATTCAATTGAACAATCTAAATTTGAAGCGTTGATTGTTTTATTCGCCAAGTATTTTGAAACAAATGAAACAGCACGAGTGCATTTCTTTACTAGAAATGCGAACTGGGATCGTGTGGATTCCGTTTTGGATTTTAATCGAGAAGTATTAAAAGTGAATGGTTTGGATGAAAGATTGGCTCGAAAAGAGACGAATGATAAAGCGGAATTTGATTTGGATGAAGATGAAAAGGTTCCTATTAAGTTTTTTGTGGATCAATGTGTAGATGAATTAAGTATTTCTAAATGTATTCGTGAACAGCGTATTATGGTCGATGTGACAACACAGCCAGATTTATACTTACAGATTTCATGTATTAGTAGTGCGATTCCACAAATTGTTTCTCATGTTACGCAATATGTTCATAATGGAAAGAATGGATTTGTGGTGAAGGATATATCTGAGATATCTCATTGTTTAACCTATTATTTAGATAATATTACCAATTGGAATAAGTGTGTGATTTATTCTTATGAATTAGGTAAAGAATATAATACGGCTAGTTTAATTCGTAAATGGAAGGGAGTTATGAAGCAAGTTGAACAAGATTAGTGTTTTACAAGTGGGAAATGAAGATTTAAGTTTAAAGCTTCATATTCCTGATTATGTTGAGTGGAATTGTATAAATGATTTAAATGAGGCAACCGAACGTAGTTATGATGTATGTGTTTTAAATCGTTGTGTAAATGAAAAAGAAGCGCGTATTCTACTTAAGAAAATACGTGCCTATACATTATTTTTATTGGATGATGTGCAGGTTGATCAATGGACAACATGGATTTGTACGTCTAGAAGAGCTAGGGTTTTAGACATTCGAACTCTGCAGGAATTTATTGATAAAGACATTCAATTATTTTATTCCTATACATATGGAGAGAAATATGATCCTCATTCATTATCAATCTCACAAAACTTTAAGGGTAGTGTATTTTGGAATGGATTCAATGGAGTTGAATTAGAAGGTGATTATGGAGATGATTACTACCAGGTTGCCTATTGGAGAGGTAATATTCCTGTTTTCCAAGGTCAGACAATTAATTTTTGGTTAGAGTATGAAAAGGATGATTCGGTTTCGATTCAATTGAAGATTGAACAATTCCAGTCTGGATCCTTATCTAGTTTACAGAATCGTTGGATTTTTACTGAAGAAGATTTAAGTTCAACTGTCTATGTTACCAATAATAATATGGATGGTCCTGTCTTTGTTTCTTTACTCGCAAAGGGAAAAGGTAAATTGAAAATAGTTGGTTTACATGATCGTCATTCACGTAAATCTTATGGTGAATTCTTGCCGGGTGGTGTACGTATGGTTTCTTCTAAGCGAGAAGAAGTTTTTATGTACTTTGATCCAGGAGATATGAAGCCACCATTAAATGTATATTTTAGTGGTTATAAGACACAAGAAGGCTTTGAAGGATTTAATATGATGCGTAAAATGGGAGCACCATTCTTATTAGTTGCAGAATCAAGACTGGAAGGTGGAGCATTCTATTTAGGCGATGATGAATATGAGAAATTCATTACTACTGGTATTCAAGATTGTTTAAATCAATTAGGTTTTGATAGGTCACAATTGATATTATCTGGATTATCCATGGGGACTTTTGGAGCTTTATATAATGGTTGTAAGTTACAGCCACACGCAATTATAATTGGTAAGCCTTTGGCAAGTTTAGGCGATATCGCAGTCAATGAAAGAATTAGTCGTCCAGGTGGCTTTCCAACTTCTTTAGATGTTTTAGTAAAAAATTGTGGGGATATGAGTCAGAAATCTATAGATTCACTAAATCATCATTTCTGGGATTTATTTGATCAAACGGATTGGTCTCAAACTAAATTTATTGTTTCTTATATGTTAGAAGATGATTATGATATGACGGCTTATAATCGCTTGATTTCCCATATTGATGATGTGGGTGTAGAGATTATTGGTAAAGGAATTCATGGGCGTCATAATGATGATACATATAGTATTGTTGCGTGGTTTAAAAATCAATATGATGGTATTTTGAAATCAGATTTTAAACGAGGTGATTTGGATGAAGAATAAGGCTTGGAAAGTAGTATGGAATGAAGATACTTTTGGAACTTATCTTTATGGATCTAAAATCTGGTTTCATTCTCGTGAAGATATTGAATTTGAAAATGAATTGATGCCTCCTGGAACTGTTATTAAAGAATGGTATTCTAAAGTCAACTATCAGATGATGAGAACAGAACCATCACTTCCAATTATTGATGGAGAGAGTTCTTATCATATTCAAGTGAATATGAGTGATTTTGAATCATATTTAATACGCATGGTGTTTTATGACCGCTATGAAAATGAAGCGGGTACATTAATTGTTCGTGAACCGGAAATGGATTTTAAGTGTCCATTAAAGACATATAGCTATCGTGTACAGCTAATTAATGCGGGTGGTACGAAGATGCATTTTCATTCTTTTGTGATTACAGAAAAGGAAGGGTAAGATGAATAAAATTGATAAAAAATTACACCTTCTTTTGGGTAAGGTAAAAGAAGAGTGTAAGAAAGTAAAGAACTTAAGTGATTATGAATTAAAAAATAAGACAAATGAATTTAAAAGAAGATTATCAGCCGGTGAAACAACCGAAGATATTCTACCAGAAGCGTTTGCGGTATGCTGCGAGGCAGATTATCGTGTATTAGGTATGTTTCCTTATGATGTACAGATTTTGGGTGGAATAGCACTTCATTTGTGCTATCTATGTGAAATGAATACGGGTGAAGGAAAAACCTTAACGGCCACTATGCCTTTATATTTAAATGGATTGACTGGTAAAAGTAGTATTTTAGTTACGGCCAATGAATACCTTGCGATTCGTGATGCTGAGGAAATGGGACAGGTTTATGAGTTTTTGGGTTTAAGTGTTAAGGCTGGTGTTACGCGTGATACAAATGAGCATTTAAATAATGATCAAAAGAAAGAAATCTATGCGGCGGATATTGTATATACAACACATGGTTCATTGGGATTTGATTATTTATTAAATAACTTAGTACATTCCAAAGAAGATCGTTTTATGCGTGAATTGTATTACGTCATTATTGATGAGGCAGATTCTGTTTTATTAGATAGTGCAAGTATGCCTTTAGTTATTTCTGGTTCTCCTCGTGTTCAATCTAATTTGTATGGTATTACCGATTTTTTTGTCACAACTCTAGTAGAGGATGAACATTATATTGTAGAAGACAACAAGGTTTGGCTAACCGATAAGGGAATTGAATATGCGCAGCGTTATTTCCGTATAGACAGTTTATATAGTAAAGAAAACTTTGATGTTTTAAGACATGTCGTATTGGCATTAAGAGCACACTATTTAATGGATAAAGATGTGGATTATGTAGTAACGGACTCTGGTGAGATTGTATTACTTGATAAGAGTACGGGTCGTAAAATGAATGGTATGAAGCTTCGTGGTGGTTCTCATCAGGCAATCGAGGAAAAGGAACGTTTAAAATTAAGTCAGGAACAGCGTTCGGTGGCTTCCATCACATACCAAAACTTATTTAATTTATTCCCTAAAATGTCGGGTATGAGTGGTACGATTGCGGATGGAAAAGATGAACTTCTAGAAGTTTATCATAAACAAGTTGTGGTTATTCCGCCGAATAAACCAATGGCTCGAAAGGATTTACCAGACAAGTATTTTAAAACGAGTGAAGAACAATTTGATGCGGTGATCAAAGAAACTGTTAAAAGACATAATACCGGACAACCTGTATTATTGATTGCTTCATTAATTTCGGATACGGAAATGTTGTCTAAATTATTAGTACAGGAAAATATTGAGCATAGTGTATTGAATGCGAATAATGCGTTCTGGGAAGCCGAAATCATTAAAGAAGCTGGTCAGAAAAATGTAGTGACTGTAGCTACAAGTATGGCTGGTCGTGGTACCGATATTCGCTTGGGTTCTGGGGTTAAAGAACTTGGTGGCTTATGCGTACTAGGAATTGGTCGTATGAATAATACGCGTGATGAAAGACAAGCTAGAGGTCGTGCTGGAAGACAGGGAGAGCCTGGTGTGTCTATTTTCTATACATCATTAGAGGATGATGTTTGTGAAATATTAGGGGATGATTTCTTAGAAAAATATATTGAGAAGGATAAACATATTTCTAAGCGTCGAATTAAAAAATTAATTAATAAATCACAGAAAATCAAATCGGAGTCATCCGTTTTCCAAAGAAAAAACGCGGTAGATTATGATAGTGTTATGCAACGTCAAAGGACGATTATGTATAAAACTCGTAATGATTTGTTGGATGGAAAAAGTTTGGATGAGAATTATCTTCTTTCCATTTGTGAAGACAACATCAAGGATTTTGTGAAGTCAAATAAGAAATTAGATTCTTATGCAGTTCATAGATATGTTTTAGATAATCTATCGTATCGTTTACAGAAAATGGATGAGAGTACAAAGAATCAAAAGGATTATTTGATTCAATATTCAAAGATGGCTTTCAATAATAAAAAGAAGTCAATAGGTGATCGATTCTCTGAATATTGTCGTCTTTGTACGTTAAGAGCGTTAGATGATGGTTGGGTAGAAGAGGTTGACTATCTTCAACAATTACAGGCTGCCATTTCGGGTCGTTCAAGTGCGCAGCGTAACTTATTGTTTGAATATCAAAGAGAAGCAAGAATTTCATTTGAAGATATGGAAAAATCGATTAAAAAAGCGATGATTCGTAATATTTTATTGGGAGAAGTTTCATTTGGTAAAGACAACGAGATGATAATATTGTATCCTTAAGGAAAGGAGTTTTTAGGGTTATGATTTATAATTTTAACTTAGGCATTGGCTGGGCAAGTAGTGGTGTTGAATATGCTCAGATTTATCGTGCTAGAATGTTTAGAAATATTGGTGTTGATGCGAAATTCGTGTTTACAGATATGTTTCCACAAGAAAATATCGAGCATATGACGAAGAACATTGGTTTTGAAGATTCGGAAGTCATTTGGTTATATACGTTCTTTACAGATTTTAAGACGGCGCCTGTTACTTATACTTTAAGTGATTTAGAAAAGACATTTAGTAATACGGAATATACAAAAAAACGCGAAGGCAAGATTTGTCGTTATGTGTTTAATGGAAGTAACAATTTCTATACGGCCTATATGGTTAATGATCATGATGATTATGTGCATCGTGTAGAAATGGTATCTGGAGGATGTTTAATTCGTAAGGATTACTTTACGTATGGACGTGTGTATTCAGAATATTATGCGCCATTAGATAATGCAGCACATTTATATCATCGTCGTTTCTTTAATGTGGATGGTAGTGTTGCGTATGAAGAAATGATTGATGATGATAAAGTCATGTATAAATTTAAAGATAAAATATTATGTTCTAAAGAAGAATTTGTAGGATATATGGTTTCTCAATTACATTTGACTAAAGATGATGTAGTATTAATTGATCGGTCTACAGATATTGGTCAATCGATTTTAATGAATTGTAAGCCAGCTAGAGTGGGTACTGTTGTACATGCGGATCACTTTAGTGAAAAAGAGACAAATGAGGATTATATCTTATGGAATAATTATTATGAATATGAATTTAATATGCATAAACATATTGATTTCTATATTTGTTCAACACAAGCTCAAAGTGATTTGATGATTCAACAATTTGAGAAATATTATGGAATGAGACCTTGTGTTTATACAATTCCAGTAGGCTCTTTACCGGAATTGAAGTATCCCAAAGAAGGAAGAAAACCTTTCTCATTGATTACGGCAAGTCGTTTGGCAAGTGAAAAACATGTGGATTGGATTTGTAAGGCTGTAATTCAAGCTCGTAGTGAGGTGCCAGAATTATCATTGGATATTTATGGTGTTGGTGGTGAAAGAGAAAAACTTGAAAATATTATTCGAGAGAATAATGCATCAGGTTATATTCGCTTAATGGGTCAACATGATTTGAGTGAAGTGTATCAGAATTATGAGGCTTATATTGCGGGAAGTACAAGTGAAGGATTTGGACTTACTTTAATGGAAGCTGTTGGTGGAGGATTACCAATCATTGGTTTTGATGTTCGTTATGGAAATCCTACATTTATTCGTGATGGTGAAAATGGATATTTAATGCCTTTACCTGAAGAGGATAAGGATCGTGTTGAAGCGTTGAGAAAGGGTATTGTGGATTTATTTAAACAAGACCTAGAACATTGTCATTCTGTATCGTATGAGGTTGCAGGTGATTTCTTAACTTCAAATGTACAGGAAAAATGGAGGGAAGCTGTATGTTAGAAACTCCAGTTGTATTATTAGAGAATTTTGATGAAGATAGTCAAATGTTGTATCAAAGTATGCGTTCTTCTGGATTTAGTGGTCCTATTATTACGTTTAGTGATGATGGATATTTACCAGAGGATGTCATGAGTATTTATACGTATTATTGTGGTAAAAAAGAGGGTGGAAAGCCTCGGTATTTTAACCAGATTGATGTTCCGGATTATTGGGAAATCAAGGCGAGTAATACGGGTGGTCAAGTCTTTGATTTAAATCATGAAAGAGGTAAGATTTTCTTCACTTCTCCTTTACATAAAAGGCTTGTCAAGATTGTAGATTGGTATGATGATACACATGTAGCTCGAGTGAGTGATCATTATAATAAATATGGTTTCTTGTATGCAAGAACGATTTTTAATAAAAAAGGTCAGCTTGTTTCTCGTAGTTATTATGATGTTTCAGGAAATGAAAAAGTAGTTGAGAATTTTGTGACGCATGACATTATTTTAAATCAAGAGGATAAGGTATATATCTTTAAGAATAAAGTCGAATTTGCGAAACATTTATTTACCGAATTGGATGTATATCCAACAAGATTATTTTACAACTCCTTATCCAATCCATTCTTTGTATCGGAAAGCTTAGAAGATCGAGAACATAGTGATGTCTTATTCTGGCAAGAGGGTTATCGTGAAGATATTCCTGGAAATATGCAGGTGATTTTGGATGGTCATTCTAGACGAACTTCTAAGATTTTTGTTCAGAAAAAAGAGGCGTATGAGAAATTAATTTCTTTAGGTGCAAATAGTAACATTGTCAAACCTCTAGGCTATGTATATAACTTTGAAAAAGAGAATGGACATTCGAATAATGTCTTGATTTGTACAAACTCAGATCGTATTGAGAAGTTGAACGAATTGGTTGTTGCTTTGCCTAACATGAAATTCCATGTTTGTGCATTAACGGAAATGTCACAAAAGTTGATGTCTTTTGAAAAATATGATAATGTACGTTTGTATCCAGGATGCAAGGCAAGTGAAATCTTAGATTTATTTAATACGTGTGACTACTTCTTAGATGTCAACTATGAAAATGAGATCGTGGATGCCACTAAAGAAGCATTCTTACATAATCTGTTGATTCTTGGATTTAATCAAACGATCCATAATCGCAAATATGTATTGCCAAACTTTGTCTTTGATGCGAATGACTACCAAGAAATGGTAAAGGTGATTCAGGATGCGTCTCACTTAGATTTAAATTTAGAAAGACAAAGAAAAATGGCTATGACACAAAATGTGCAAGATTATAGAAATATTTAGAAGGGAAGGGTTTTTATGTTTAGTACATTTAACACATTAATGGTAATCGTTGTATTGGAGGCAATCTGTTGTTTATACAGTATTACTCTTGCTTACTTAAGTGATAAGAAATTTAGTAAAGTATTAAACTTGATTATGGCAGCTATTTGGGCTATTGCAGCAGTTTTAAATGTAGTTGGATTCTAATTTTCATTCTTTGAAAACATCGCTTACAAATGGGTCGTTCTCGCCACTTTTGGCATGAAACGGCCTTTTTTAGTGGCGCAATAAATTTGGATGGGGTTATGTGAATTTGCTCTCCAAGAATTTAAGGGG
>NZ_JANFYN010000063.1 GCF_024460475.1 Holdemanella sp. MSK.7.32
CATTACCCTATGTAATCTTATAGCGTATCTAGACCCCAACTATTTTTATATAGTCCTTTTTAATACAAAAAAGCTGTGGGGTTATTCCACAGCTTTTAATGATTCAACCATTTGAATGTTATTTAATTTTTTATGCATGCACAAATTGATAATCGCATTGAAACCAATTGTCAACACAAAACTAATCACATAAGATATTGAATTGATTGTTCTACCAAACATAATATCATCCATTTCAGCTAAGTTCATAATCAAGTGATGTAATCCAACACCAATTACTAAACCAATCAATGAACCTAAAATGGTTAGTAGAACGGTTTCACGATTGATATATGCATCTACTTCTTTTCTTGTAAAACCAAGAACTTTAATTGTTGCAATCTCACGTTTTCTTTCAGAAATATTAACATTGCTTAGATTGTATAAAACTACAAATGCAAGACATGCTGCTGAAATAACAAGTACAACAACGATATAGGAAATACTACTAATCATGTCTTTAAAGTTTTTTTGTAGAGATGAATAGAAAGTTACACTCTGAACACCGTCAATATTCATAATTTTATTACCTAAATTACGTTCAAACTTCTTAGTTGTCTTTTTAGATTTAATCAAGTAAGTGTGCGATGTCTTCGCCTTGGTATTCCAACTATCATACAAAGCTTTGCTGACATATATATGATGACCAACATAATTTGTAAATACACCTTTGATTTTAGCTTTAATAACTTTATTATTGGCATCTTTAAATGTAATCATGTCTCCAGCCTTTTTATTCAATTTAGTAGCCATTTTTTGAGATATTAATACTGAAGAATCATCAATATCAAACTCTTTGTTACCGTTAAATAAAGTACAGAAATCTTTGAATTTATCATCATTTGAAATAATATGGACCGTAGTAGAAATGTCTTTATTGTCAATCTTCGTAGTTACTGCAAGATGATCTTCCTCATATACTTCTTTAACACCCTTTAAAGAATGGATTTGAGATGTCATTTCACTTGATTTGGCTGAAATTGTGGCATCATAGTGATAGATGACATTATATTGTTGATTTACAATATCAGAAATACTATCGTTAATACCAAAGCCAGCTACTAATAAGGCAGAACATCCTGCAATTCCTATAATTGTCATGAAGAATCGTTTTTTATAACGGAAAATATTTCTTGCGGTTACCTTCTGTAAGAAAGACAATCGTTTCCATATAAATGGAATTTTTTCAAGCATAATTTTCTTACCGGCTTTTGCAGCTTTAGGACGCATTAACTGACTAGGCATTTCAATTAATTCACTATAAATAGAATATAGTGTGGCTAGTAAAGTAATACCAGTTACAGAGCCACTGGCTAATAAGATAAGACCAGGCTGGAATAAAAAATGAATTTTTTCAATGTTATATAAAGTGTTCCAAGCATTAAAGATGACAGTTGGGAACAAATACATTCCTAAAGAACATCCTAAAATAGATCCTAAAACACTTGCACTAAATGCATAGATTATATATTTAAATGCAATTTGACTTTTTGAATAACCAAGAGCTTTTAAAGTTCCCATTTCATTTCTTTGTTCATCAACCATTCTTGTCATCGTTGTCATGCAAACTAGAGCAGCCACTAAGAAGAAGAATACAGGGAATACTTTCGCAATACCGTCCATACGATCTGCACAAGCACCATAATCACGATAAGAATAATGGGAGTCACGATTTAAAACAATCCA
Organism: Holdemanella sp. MSK.7.32; assembly: GCF_024460475.1. Taxonomy (GTDB): domain Bacteria; phylum Bacillota_I; class Bacilli_A; order Erysipelotrichales; family Erysipelotrichaceae; genus Holdemanella. The sequence goes on from NZ_JANFYN010000063.1 coordinate 1,726, forward strand.
TTTACCTTCCATCTTATCAATTTCTTCTTGTGCCTCATTTATTTCTCTTAATGCATCGTGTTTTCGAACATTAAACTCTGCTTTAGATAGTGCTAGCTTTTCCATGTTTGAATTTATTTCATTTTTGGCATCTTGAATTTTGGATACTCCATCCTCATATTGAGATTCACCATTTATTAAATTAACATAGGCACTGTTTAATTGATTTTTTGCATTTAATAACTGATTTAACTGAGATTGTAATTCAGCCTTTTTTGCGACACCTGCTTGGATTTGGTCAATCGCATCCTGAAGTTGTGGTATAGCCGCTTCTAACTCAGCTTTTTTAGCTATTGTACTGTCAATTTCAGCGATTTTTCCTTGCAGATATACTTTTCCATTGTTTAGGTTTTCAATTACTTTATTCTTTATAGCTTCAGATGATTCATCTGTAGTAGGCGTGTTTTGAGCCTTTTCAATTGAGATGTCTATCAAATCAATAGAATCTTGAATCATTTTACGTTGCATATTAAGATCATCCATTGCTGCATTAATTTGATTCAAACCATTTTCAGCTTGTTCTTTCTGAGACAATAACTCAGGAAGTTTTTGCTCACTCTCTTCAATTTGAGCAATCGCATTTTGTAAAGTAGGAATATTATCTAATAATTGTAAATTTGCATAATATTCATTCCACCCTTGATCAATTTGATTTTTAGAATTCTGAAGCTTAATTTCATTACTTTGAATCTCTGCAAGACCCGAATCAATCTTATCTTGAGCATCATTTAATTTATTTTCTGCATCATTCAATTCATCGTTTGCTTCCTGCTTTTTTTCATCTAATTCAGATTGATAAGACTGAATACGTACATCGATTTGTTTGTTTGCGATTTTTTTGATTCTTTTTAATACAGGATCAACAACATCAAAATATGCATCGCTATAACAATCTAATTCTTTAGCACCCTTAACACAAACATCAACTTCTGTATAATAATCCTTTAAAACATTTGAATTTTGTATATATATAAAAGAGTTTACCGTTCCTGATCCAATATTACTTGATCCTTTCTCATAAGATAAGTAATTCGGATTATAACAAGTACCTACAATTTTATATTTTGTGTTTTTCAAGGAGTTAGATAAAGCTTCATCTGTACCACTCTGTAATTTGATTGTATCTCCAATATGGAAAGTACCATATAATTTATTTGTAGCAGAACTAGCCTCAATCAAACACTCATTTTCTCTTTCAGGCATTCTTCCTTCGACTACACGGATCTTATTCATCTTTTGATCAATCTCATAAGAAATGACTTTAATGACCATTTGTGTAGAATCAATCTGAGACAATGTATCCATTGAAAAGTTTGGCTGTACGGATTTGACACCTTTTAATTTTTGAATGGCCTTTACATCTTTCTTGGTAAGTCCCAAAGTAGAATAGATTTGTATATCTTGAACATTATATGTATCAAAATACATATCGGCACTGTTTTTCATATCCGGTGCACTCGCTTTAATGCCGGCAAAGAATGCCACACCTATTGCGACAATACAAAGGATAGATAGAAAACGTCCGAGGGAGATTTTAATTTCACGGAAAATATCTTTTAAATAAGAAGAAGGCATATTAATACTCTATGTCATTTACATCCATAGGATGCTCATTACATGTAATACTTTCAATTTTTCCACTACGAACTTTAATGACCTTATCTCCCATTGGTGTTAATGCTAAGTTGTGGGTAATAACTATAACAGTTTTATTTTGCGTTCTACACGTATCTTGTAAGACCTTAAGAACCTGCTTACCTGTTTGATAATCCAAGGCACCTGTGGGTTCATCACAAAGTAAAAGCTTTGGGTTTTTAGCTAATGCCCTTGCGATTGCAACACGCTGCTGCTCACCGCCAGAAAGCTGGCTAGGGAAGTTGAACATTCTATCTTTTAGCCCAACAAGTTCTATAGTTTCATCTATATCAAGTGGTTTCTTACAAATTTGTGTTGCAAGTTCAACATTTTCGCGAAGAGTAAGATTTTGAACTAGATTATAAAACTGGAAAACAAATCCAACATCATATCTTCTATAAAGTGTCATATCCTTTTCTTTATAAGAACTGATTTCACGACCATCTACAATGATTCTTCCTTCACTGACAGTATCCATTCCACCCAGTAGATTTAGGATAGTACTTTTACCAGCACCACTGGCTCCTGCGATAATCACAAACTCGCCTTGTTGTATTTCAAAACTCACATCATCTAACGCATGTATGTCGATTTCGCCCATATGATAAGTCTTTTTTACATTTTTAAAAGAAATGAAAGCGCTCATACAAATCACCTCACACTAATTATATCAGACATTTGAGAAAATTAATATTTCATGTTAGGATTAGGATGATTTCAAAAAAAGGAGGGTTTTAATGAAGGTTCGAGTATTGACAGAAAGTGGTTGTGGATTAACCAAACAAGAAGCACAAGCGTTAGGAATTGATTTTTTACCTTTACAGGTTCAAATAGAAGATAAAACATATTTAGATGGGGTGAATTTAACCGTAGAAGAATTAAATTCATTCTTAGAAAGAGGCTTTATGCCTCAAACAAGCATGCCACCATTAGGCGATATTGAGTCTTTATTAGAATCATATAAAAATAATGGTATTACGGATGTTATTTTGATAACTCTATCAAATGGATTATCAGGAACAAATCAGGCAATACAGGCATCTGGTAAATGGCATGGGGTTAAAATTCATACATTAGATATCTATACTACTTTAGGAGTGGAAAAATATTTGGTGTTATCAGCTCAAAAATTAGTTGAACAAGAAATACACCCAGAAGAAATCATTTCACGTTTAAAAGACAGCGTAGATCATTCACGTGGTTTTTTAATTCCAGAAGATTTAGATCATCTAGCTAAGGGAGGACGATTAACTCCAATGGCAGCTAAGCTTGCAGGAATGTTGAAAATTAAACCAATCTTGGAAGTATCTAAAAATACGGAAGGAAAAGTCGATGTTTTTGATAAAGTACGTACAATGTCCAAAGCTATTAAAAAAGCTGTTAAAGTGATTTCAAAAGATGCGAATGCACAAGATTATGAATTTTATGTATTAAACGGAGAAAATCAAGAAGGTACACAAATTGCGATAGATGAGCTACACGATGTGTTTGGTGAAGACATTCAAATTCATACAGATCCAATGTATGCCGTTATTGCAGTACACACAGGATTAGGTGCTGTAGGCGTTCAATTTGTGAAAAAAGTAAAGGGGGCCTAGCCATGAAGATTGCATTTGTGACGGATACCGGAACAGGCCAGCATCCAGACTATTGGAAAGAAAAAGGAATTTATTGTCTTCCATTACAAATTACTTGTGATGGTGAATCAAAAGATGAATATACCGAAATTACATATTCAGAAGTGATTCAAAAATTACATGAGAAAAAGGTTTTAAAAACATCTTTACCAAGTTTAGGCAAAATTCAAGATTGTTTTGAAGAATTAAAAAATGAAGGATATGACACAATTTTTGCGGTTCCTATTTGTCGAGGATTATCCGGAACATTAGATTCTATGGAAATGATTGCGAATCAATTAGAAATGAAATTTGTAGGTGTTGACTGTTATTGCACAGCGGTTGAACAAGGATGTATGATTGAGACAGCTAAAAAGATGTATGAAGCAAACATTCCAATTGATGAAATTATTAAAAAACTACAAAGCATTGCGGATAGTTGTGAAACTGTGTTGTTGTGTGATGATTTAGATCATATGAAACGTGGTGGAAGATTGACACCGATGGCTGCCGCATTAGGTGGTTTATTGAAAATCAAACCTATTTTGCATATTGGTAAAAGTACAAATGGAAGAGTGGATGTATTAGATAAAGTACGTACAATGACACGTGCACAAGATCGTGTTATTAAGCACTTAAAAGAATTAAATGTAAATTCTGATTATACATTTATTGTTGCACATGTTGATGCATTAGAAGCAGCAAAAGAATATGCACAAAAGATTGAAAGCCAAATAGAAGGTGCTAAAGTAAAAGTAATCAATTTAGTAAGTGCAGTCGGAATTCATACGGGACTTGGCTGCTTAGCATTACAAGTGTTCAATGAAATGAAAGACTAGAAGTATCAAGAATGATGCTTCTTTTTTCTTTTGCACTATAAGAAAAACGCCTATATCCATTGGATAGGCGTTTCATTGTTTTTAATTAGATATTCATTCGCAAGCTTAAAATGATTGTTTCCAAAGAAACCTCGATAAGCACTTAAAGGACTTGGATGCGGACTTGTGAGAATTAAATGTTTTGGATTTGTTAGTAATTTCTTGGCTTGGATAGCCTTAGATCCCCATAATAAAAATACAACAGGGCCATCCTTTTCATTGATCCATCTTAAAGCTTCATTTGTAAAATTCTGCCAACCTTTATCTTGATGAGATAAAGGTTTATGCTCTTCAACTGTAAGGATAGTATTCATTAATAGTACTCCTTGTTTAGCCCAGTCGGTCAAATCACCCGTGCGATGTACAGGAGTTTGATACTCATTTTCTAGTTCTTTATACATGTTTTGTAAAGATGGAGGTAAAGGAAAGTTGCTTGGTACACTAAATGAGTAACCTTGAGCTTGTCCTGGACCATGATATGGATCTTGTCCTAAAATAACAACTTTTGTATCTTTTAAAGAAGTTGTTTTAAAGGCTGCAAAAATATTTTCTTTTGCAGGATAAATATTTTTTGTCTTATATTCCTTAGCTAAAAAATAGCGTAAATTTAGTAAATAATCTTTTTGTATTTCTTGATCAAACAGTTGATCCCAGTCGTTATGCATAATCATGTGATTCACTTCTTTCTTTAGTGATATAATAATACCATGAATGTACAAGAGAAAATTAATAAAATGGAAAATTGTCGTGGAAAAAACCATGACCTATTAGAATTCAGACAATGGCTAACGGATGCAATGCCAAATCATACAGCCTTAAAAAAGATTCAGGTAGCTGGTACAAACGGAAAGGGAAGTACTTCAATTTGGCTAAGAGATTTGTTGATGAGAAAAGGATATAAAGTAGGGGTTTTTACATCTCCACATTTGATTCATCATACAGAAAGAATACGCGTGAATGATACATGTATTACTTTAGCTGATTGGGAAAGAATCTATGATCAATATGAAGAGTTATTCTTATTACATAAGATGACAATGTTTGAAATGGATCTATGGATGTCAATGGCTTATTTTATTGAACAACAAGTTGATTACTGCATTATTGAAGCTGGGATGGGTGGTCGTTTGGATGCGACAACAGCTTTGGATTATAAAGCCTGCTTAATTACTAATGTAGGACTTGATCATACGGAATATTTAGGGGATACATTCGAACAAATCGCTTATGAAAAATCAGGTGTATTTAAACCAAATGTTCCTGCTCTGACAACCGAAGATAAACCGGAATGCCAAAAAGTAATGGAGCTTGTTGCAGATTATATGAAAACACCACTATGTTTTATTGATTGTCAAGAAACGGATGTATTGAGATGGAATGGTATGACATTTCATTTGAATCCACCATTATATCAGGCTAAAAATTTATCTCTAGCATTAGAAACGTTGAATGTACTGGGAATTTGGCTCGAAGAAAATGAAATTCAACAAGTAATTGATCATTTTCAATGGGCAGGCAGATATATGGTTCTTAGAAAAGATCCATTGGTTTTATTAGATGGAGCACACAATGTACATGGAATAACAGCGTTGACACAATCTTTGAAGGATTTTACAGGAAAGATTTATTTTTCGGTATTAAAAGAGAAGGACGCGCCACATATGATTGAATTACTTCAATCCATTAGTAAAGACATTACATTAGTAGAAATATCGAGTGCTCGTTTATATCCATTAGAAAAATTAGGGTATCCTATTATTACAGTAGATGAGTTGATCTCAAGACTTTTAGATACAAAAGAAGACAGTTTATTATGTGGTTCTCTATATTATGTAGGAGAAGTATTAGAAAAATGGGGCAATGTTTGACACGCCCTATTTTAGCGCTTACAATTGTTCTGCTGAGACTGGAGCGATAATATGTTTACAATTGAGGATTTTTTGCGTGTATCGAATCAAATGAGAGATTATTATGCAAAAAAAATAAAAGATAGTTTTCAAGAATTTAATTTTTCACCAAATGAAATATCTATCTTGATTGTTTTAAAGAATAATTCAACTATTACAACAAGTACGGAATTAAAAGTGGTGTTAGGCGTTTCAAAGACTCTGATTTCTAGAAGTGTTGATTCGTTGGAGAAAAAGGGACTTATTTGTACTTGCATAGATGAAAAAGATAGTCGAATACACCATTTACAACTAACAGATGAATGTAAACCTATTTTAAAGATTATTGATGAAGAGATTGGTAAAATCAATAAAACATTATTTAATGATGTGTCTGTAGAAGAAATGAAAAGCTTGAAGCAGACGATGAGTAAATTACAGAAGTGTGTTGAAGAAAGAAAATAGTTATATGGAATATAACCGCTAAACTTGCTACAATAGAAGTAACAAGGGAGGTGTTCTTATGGACAACACAGTTTTGTATGATCTTTCTTATGGTATGTATGCCGTGGGTGTAAAAGACAGCATGCGCGAATGCGGATGTATTGTGAATACTGTATTTCAGGTTTCTACGATAGGACCGCTAATTGCTTTGAGTATGAATAAGGATAATTATACTTGTTCATTAATTGAAAAAAGTAAGTGTTTTTCTTTATCAATCTTGCCTGAAACAATAGATTCACAAGTTATTTCGGATTTAGGTTTTCAAACAGGAAAAGATAAAGATAAGTGGGTAAAATTGAATCATCATTTGTTTAGAGAATTGCCTGTTGTAGATGATGCATTAGGATACATGATGTGTGAAGTACAAAGTCAGATGGATGCAGGAACACACTTTGTATTCTTGGCAAAAGTCGTTGATGCCAAGAAAGGTGATTTTGGTAAACCAATGACCTATGCGTATTATCATAATGTATTAAAACAGAGTGCTCCTGCGAAAGCACCTACATATAGAAAAGAAGAAAAGTGGGTATGCAGTGTTTGTGGATATGTATATGATGGGGATGATTTTGAAAGTGAACCAGATGATTATGTATGTCCAGTTTGTGGAGCTAAAAAAGACATGTTTAAATTGCAGTAAAAAAGGTGGACCTATTAACGGTTCACCTTTGGCTTTAATTGAATACATGTTTTCATTACTAAATATAAAATAACAACTTGGAATGGCAATGAAATTAAGTTTTTGATTAATTTCGGACTCGCAATAACTAAGAATGGTGTTCCCCATAACATCGATGTGAATAGTGTGTTTAAGAATAAACTAACAACTACATCATATGTAATACGACATAAAATGACGCGAATCCAAGTGATTTTTTTGCAGTTATAGAAGTATGCTGAGAAAATACATGCACTTGCCATAGTAGAAATCATAAAGATTGGATAATATGCACCCACAGGTTTGACCATGTAATTGACTAAATCTAGTAATGGTGCAAGCACTAAGTTTGGAACAGGTCCATAAAGTAAGCAGCTGGCAGCTGTCGCAATGGAAGCAAAGCCTAGTTTTAACTGGTTTGTGATTTGGATGGATCCAAATAAGTTAAGAATAACATTTAGGGCAAAAAATAATGCCACACCTACGATAACACGCACGTTTTTTAATGAGCGTGCATTTTCTTTTAACATTACAAAGTATTGATTCATATATAAAAAGACCTCCTTTTTCCATATTGCGATACAAAAAAAGAAAGTCTTTAATTTTTTCGATCACAACAGCGGGATGCAAAATATGTACCGCAAGAATAACTTTTCGTTCCTTAACCAACTCCCCGTGTTAAAGACACTTAACGCACATATTTTTACTCTGTATGTAGTTGAATTATATGTATTAAAAAGAGATCTGTCAACAGATCTCTTCAGACTGTTGACAAAGTGACTGTCGACAGTCTTTTTAAAATCTGATAGAATATC
>NZ_JANFYN010000064.1 GCF_024460475.1 Holdemanella sp. MSK.7.32
TACTCGAAACATTCATGACAAGTTCACTGTTTTCATCCTTAAGATATTCAGGCTTCAACACTGGTTGTCCATCAAATAAAAGTGCATTGAAGATTGAAACAAAGTTTTTGGGTTGTCCTAAAAACTTCTTAGACTCAATATCAATCGAATTCAAGATAACTCCTCCTTTCCTTTCTCTCTAATACGAAAAAAAAGAAGGAAATTTTAGAAAAGATGCATATTTTGATAATTTCACATAATTCAATCCTATTTCACAACATTTACCAAAGTTATACTAAATTTATGACAACATAGAATGATATTCTATAAGTGCCTTAAAGATAAGGCAATGAATATATAAATAAACCAATATTCATATCTCTCTCCTAAAAATAATAATAATAAACAAAAGAAACCATTCTAGACGCCAACACTAGAATGGTTTTCTTATTTTAGGCATATGCATTACATACTTTAATCACAAAACGCATCAAGGCATATAAATCTTTATATGTTTCTTTTTCGATACGAACCGTACAATCATCCATCTTTTCTACATTGTCCATACGAGATACAAAATCCGCATTTCGACTATGATGGAATGTTATTTCCATTGTGTGAGATGAAGATATAGTTGGTTTTTCATCTGTTTTTAAAGCTTCTTGTATACCATATGTATATCTATTCTTCAACTCATTAAAGCTACAACACAAAGCACACTGATTGTTTAATGTTTTCTTTGTTTCCACAAATACACAACCAAGTTCTTCTTCTACCTGCTTACCATATTCACTATCACCACTTGCTAAGATAACTGGCACTCCAAATTCGTTTGCCAACAATCGATTTATGCCACTTTCACCAAGTTCTTTCCCATCTACTACAATTTTTCGTACCATAGTACCCCAAATCGTATGAGCCATAACGCCTGGTGAGTTACATCGAGAATGATATCCAATAAATAATGCTCCATCAAAAGAATCATCTAAACCTTCCATCATTCCAAATTCCTTATAAGCTCCATTTGCGGACACAAAAGCAGCTCTAGGATCTAATTTTGAAGGAAGAAGATTATCCATATTTCCATGACCATCATTGACCACAACTTCTTCTACGCCATTTTGAAACAATAAATCAATCACAAGATTGACTTCATTCATCATATTTGTACAATATTCAGAATATAAGTATCCATTCTTAGCTGTATTTGCCGGATTACTGTTTCCCCAAATACCTTCAATATCGGCTGATATATATATTTTTTTCATCTAAAACACCTCTACTGAACGATCTAATATCCCGTTCATTTTCGCAATTGCAATGCCATAATTTGTGAATGGCACATGCTGTTTCTTACATTCCTTTACGCGAGACTGCACTTCTTTTTCATTCAACATACATGCACCACAATGAATCACAACACTATATTTCGAAAGATCTTCTTTAAATCCTTGTCCAGAAGTAAATTCAAAAGTTATATTCTTCTTTGTATAATTCAAGATCCATTTTGGAAGCTTGTCCGTACCAATATCACCACACTGTCTATGGTGCGTACACCCTTCACTAATCAGTACACAATCCCCATCTTGCAGATGATCTAACTTGTTGGCCCCTTCAAGCACTGTAGATAAGCTTTCTTTTAAGCGTGCCATAAGAATAGAGAAAGAAGTTAAATGAATAGATTTATCTACGATTTGACTTACCTTGTTAAAAGCCTGGGAATCTGTAATAACCAGTTTTGGAGTAACCTTCTTTAGGGTTGCATCCAATTCTTCTACCTGACAAGTCATACCAATCGCATGATGATCTAAAATATCTCTTAATACAAGTTGTTGAGGTAAAATCAATCTTCCTTTAGGAGCCGATTGATCAATTGGAATCACAAGCACAATAACATCGCCCGAATCAATTAAATCACCAATAATTGTCTTTTCTTCCTGTTTCTTTGCGACACTAGCCAACAATTGCTTTAATCCATCTATATTGTCATTGTTTAGAGCACTCACATAGATTTCATTAGAAGCCAGTTCTTTCTTTTCTTCAATCAAATCACACTTATTAAAAACTATAAAATAAGGTAATTTATTTTCTTTAAACATGTCAATCAAATCCAAATCTATTTTTTGTAGACCTACATTCGCATCAACTACCAATACGGCCATATCCATTGTTTTTAAAACTTCTAACGTTCTTTTAATTCTCAATTCACCCAAAGTACCTTCATCATCCATACCCGGCGTATCCACAATCACAACAGGTCCAATCGGTAAGATTTCCATTGATTTCTTTACAGGGTCTGTCGTAGTTCCCTTTATATTAGAAACTAAAGACATATTCTGGTTGGTAATCGCATTGACTACACTGGATTTTCCAGCATTTCTTAAACCGAAAAATCCAATGTGTGTACGATTCGCGCTTATCGTACTATTTAAATTAGACATAATTAGAACCTGAAATCTCTACGATTGCTTGACTTGATCGCATCCACATTGTCACGAGCAATTTGTTGAGCTTTCGCATTTGGAATTTTGTTCAATTCTTTTTCAATCAACTCAAAACCAATTCTCTTTGTATCTTCACTCGCATAGTCAACTAAAAATTCACATAAAGTCATCAATGCGTTAGGATGACAACAATTTTGAATTTGCCCTGTCTTACACAAAGACATGAAACGATCTCCTGTTCTTCCTTCTCTATAACATGCTGTACAGAAAGATGGAATGTAACCTAACTCCATCAACCAGTTCACAACTTCATCTAATGTTCTTTGGTCAGATACATCAAATTGTTCTGAATCATGAGGACGCTCTTCTTCTGTATATCCACCAACAGATGTACGACTTGCCCCACTAATTTGAGATACACCTAAGTGAAGCATTTTTTCACGAACTTCTTGAGATTCACGTGTAGAAATAATCATTCCAGTATATGGAACGGCAATACGGATACATGCTGCAATCTTTTCAAAGATTTCATCATCCAAACTATTATCGAACGCTTCTGGATCAATATCATCTGCATGTTTTACACGAGGCACACTAATTGTATGTGGACCTACACCATGAACAGCTTCTAAGTGTTCTGCATGCATCATTAAGCCGGCAAATTCATATTGATAGCCTTCCAAGCCAAATAATACACCCAATCCAACATCATCAATTCCACCTTCCATGGCTCTATCCATAGCTTCTGTATGATAGTCATAATCGTGTTTAGGTCCTGTTGGATGCAACTCTAAATAACTCTTTTTATTGTATGTTTCTTGGAATAAGATATAAGTTCCTATTCCAGCTTCCTTTAATTTACGATAATTTTCTACCGTTGTAGCCGCGATATTTACATTGACACGGCGAATGGCGCCATTCTTGTGTTGAATCGAATAAATAGTTTTAATAGAATCCAAGATATATTCGATTGAATTGTGTACTGGATCTTCGCCTGCTTCAATAGCCAAACGTTTATGTCCCATATCTTGTAGCGCTATAACTTCATCACGAATCTGATCTTGTGTTAATTTAATACGTTTAATATGTTTATTCTTCATGTGATAAGGACAATATACACATCCATTTACACAATAATTTGATAAATATAATGGGGCAAACATCACAATACGATTTCCATAGAATGCTTGTTTAATTTCATTGGCAAGCTTATACATTTCTTCTACTTTTTCAGGAATGTCACAAGCTAAAAGTACACTTGCTTCACGGTGTGTTAAACCTTCACAATGAACACCATGCTCTGTCTTTTGTGGACGAGCCTTATTTAAAATTTGATCAATCAATTCCACATTGTGTTTGTTCTTTTCGGCATATTCAATTGTTTCAAGAATTTCTTCATGACTAATAAATTCTTCTGCCTTTAATGATTTTGGGTTATAATTACTCATTTTTTATATCTCCTCTTTTATTTTTTAATATCTCCACGATCAGTTACGATCTTGTATCCTATTGAATCCATACGCCTTGATAAACAATCTTTACATTCTGCACTCTCTTCGCCTGTACAAATTTTATTATCATACAACGCATATTTTTTTCTGACGCTCAACGGCGATAAATTAGGCATAACTACATTGGCCCCCGCAAGAATTCCCTTTTCTCTTCCTTGAGGATCAATCGTTCCTAAAGCTGTTGTAGCAGGAAGTAAAATATTTGGTTGAATCAAACGAATCAAAGACAATAAGAATAAAGTTTGATTCAAAGTTCCACATGTCATATCTTTAAACGGTGTATCCTTTTGCGAAATAAAAGGACCAATACCACACATATCAGGTTTAAATGTTTCAATAAACTTCAAATCCATCGCCAAAGTTTCACTTGTCTGATAAGGTGAACCTACCATAAAGCCACATCCTACTTGATAACCGATTTCCTTTAAGTCTTTTAAACACTGCATACGATGATCAAAAGACATATTTTTTGGATGCAACTTTTCATAATGATTTTTACTAGCCGTTTCATGTCTTAATAAATAACGATTGGCTCCCGCATCAAACCAAGCCTTATATGTATCTCTATCTTCTTCACCTAAAGAAAGGGTAATCGCACAATCTGGATATTCACTACGAATCTTTTGAACTACATCTGTGACAAAATCCTTTTTATAAATTCCTTCGCCACCTTGCAAAACAAAAGTGCGAAAACCAAGTTCATAACCTTCTTTGCAGCAATGCAGAATATCTTCTTCGACTAATATATAGCGATCACAATTGAAATTGGACTTGCGAATTCCACAATAGAAGCAGTCGTTGCGACAATAATTTCCTACTTCAATAAGTCCACGTACATAGACTGAATTTCCATATATTAACGTAGCTTGTTCTTTCGCTTTATTAGCAGCATATAAGCGTAAAGCATCATTTTCAGCTTCAATTAAAGTTTTATATTCTAATAAACTTAAAGAGTGTTCTCTTTCAAGTTTATCAATCAATCGATATGCTTCAATCATGGCTAATCACATTGGAATAGGCTGTTTTCACACTAATTCCCTGTATATTTCCTAATTTACCTGCCAAAGCAGCAATTGTATTTTGTGGGGCATCTAACGCAATTGAAATTACACTTATATGTTTTTGTTTGTAAGGTATTCCCATTCTTCCAATAATATATTCACTATATTCATGAAGAATTTCATTCAATAGATTCACTGCATTTGTATCTTCTACAATAATTCCCATCACGGCAACACGTGTTTCCATATTCATCTCCTTCTTAAAGAAAAAAGCTATACTCCACACACAAAAAGAGCATAGCTATAGTTCTACTTACAAATTTCTTATAAGCACCTTTCACGCAGAATTCTCTTAATGTTGGGAGCAATTTTCTTTATACCTTATATAATACACGAAAATGTGATTGATTTCACAAATAATGGTTAGTTGTATATAATTTAATACTCTTTTAACATAATTCTTGGTATAATTAAAAAAAGGAGTTCCCATATGAAAGATCATTATTTTCCAAGAAAAAAATTCATTACGAACTATATTGTCGCAATTATCACTTTCATTTTGACTTTGATTATGGGAATCGTGATCTTCTTTAACGGCGTTTCAATTGCGGTTGAAAATAATTCCAGAAAAACTCTGATTACCAATGTTGTAAGGCAAAGTGAGCATTTAAATACAATTTTAAATATCAACTATTCCTATTTAAATGTACTTGCACAAGAACTATCTAAATCTCAAGATTTATTTTCAGAGGATAATGTTTCTTTAATTCAAGCCTTTATGCATAATACAGATTTAAATCGAACGGCGATCATCGATCCAAATGGAAATGCTCTATATGATAATGAAGTCATAAAAAATGTAGCTCATCGTCGATATTTTAAAGAATCTATGCAAGGCAAACAATCTCTTTCTGATCCATTAGAAAGTAGTGTTGATCAACAAACACGTGTTATTTTATGCGTGCCCATCTTTAGAGATAGACAAGTCATTGGTGTAGTAGGCGGTTCTTACAATGTCACAAAGCTAGGCAATATGTTGTTTGATGATCTGTTTGAAGGACAAGGAAAAAGTTTTATTGTCGATCAAGATGGAAATCTAATCACTAGAAATAAACAGTATGAAAAAAAGCATAAACTAAATACAGTCGATAATTTATTTAATGTCTGTAATCAAAAGAAAATCAAAACCGACTTTAAGAATCAAAAATCAGATCTTGTCTTGATTCAGACAAAAAAGAAAGAATCTTTATATTTAGCTTATTCCCCACTAAAAATCAATGATTGGATGGTCGGCTATATCGTACCGGTTCATGCAGCTCAAGAATCCTATACATTTATTACTCACTATGAAACTTTATTGGCAACATTTTTAGGATTGATCGTATTGAGTCTTATAGTGTATTTGGCTCATTCAAGTTCAAGAGAAAATAAGTATTTGATTCATTTATCTGAAATTGATCCATTAACTTCCGTTTTCAATAAGGAAACAACGCAAAAACTCATTGATCAAAAACTAAATAATAAAGAACATTGTTGCTTCTTGATTCTTGATGTAGATGCCTTTAAATCTGTTAATGATAATTATGGTCATGCCATAGGTGATAAAGTCTTAGAAAACTTGGGCTTACTCTTTAAGAATCATTTTAGACAGAGTGATATTGTTGGAAGAATTGGAGGAGATGAATTTATTATTCTAATTCAAGATGAAAATATTGCTGAATCTAGAATTCAGTCTCTACTTCAAAAAGTCAATAAATTAAAGATTGAAGAATTAAAAGATTTCAAATTATCCATCAGCATTGGAATTGCCTTTGCCCCTAAAGATGGTACAACCTTTATGGAACTGTATCGCCATGCCGATCAAGCCTTGTATCAAACAAAACGAACAGGCAAAAACAATTATAAAATATATAAAAATGACGAGAACTAAATCTCGTCGTTTTCTTATACATTCGTGTAATTAAAGCTCATTAAATCAACAGGCTTATCCTTAATATAATTTTTGATTTCTAAACCTTCTAGTTTAGCTGGACGAACTACTATTTCGTTTTTAACTACATCTTCTTTAACCAGCTTCATCTGTTTCATTTGCGCAAATAAATCCTGCAAAACTTCCATTCTTTTAGGAATACCCCTATACACATATTCAATCGCACTTTCACTTAACGCTAGGCTTCTGGAAACATATTTCTTGCCATTCTTTTCAGCATTATACTGAATATAGAACCAGTAACGTAGCATCTGTAAGTTCTCACCTTTACTATTTTTCAAAAAGATGTCCTTCCAAGATGAATTTACTACTTCTTCTCTTTCTTTCTTTACAGAAGACTTCTTTTCTTTTAATAACTTTTCGCTTGGCTTATCAATAATGCTCTTGTTCATCAATTCTTCCATTTCGATATCCGTGAACTTGATGACATAAATTTTTCTACCATTCATTTCACTATCACGAACCAAACGAACACTTTTTAATTTACGAATCAACATATCCATAGATGGTCTTTCTGTACTTCCATCCAGTAAGCGAAATACATATTGATTGGCTTGGGCACTAGTCAATTCGTTTTCATATACCCAGTCATGCGTTTCTGCATACGGGTTTTTTACTGCCATAAATCTAGCGTAACAAAATAATCTTAAAGAAAGGGCGGCTGCACCATTCTCATTACTATTTACGTTTTTGATAAAACGTTCTCTATTTTTCATCAACATTTCTGTACTCATTAAATCTCTCCTTGAAAAAATTCGAACGCAATAGATTATATCATCATTTGTGAACTTTTGCAGAAAAAAATTGCTTGTTTCCAAGCAATTATTTCGATAATTCGATAAATTCTTCAATTCTTGATTTTGCGGTTTCCAATGCAGAAATCCAGAATGCTTCATCCGTTAAATCAATACCCAATACTTTAGCTGTATCTTCTACCGATGCAACCGTTGTTGTGTGTAACATCTCTTTATATTTAGGAACGAATTTTTCTTTACCCATCTCTTGATATTTCACAACTAAGCCTCGCGCAAACAATCCACCAAAAGCATATGGCCAGTTATAATAACTTAGATCTGAAGAATAATAGTGCGATTTACAAACCCACATATATGGATGTAAACAATTTGGATCAAGTCCATCGCCATAAGCTTGCTTTTGTGCGTCCAACATAATTTCATTCAACTGATCCTTAAATAAGAACTCATCACTTCTTCTGTCAAATACGGCTTTTTCAAATAAGTAACGAGAATAAATATCACAGATAATCTGACATAAGTCTTGAAGCTGATTTTCAATCAAACCTAGTTTAACTTCTTTATCCTCTGTTTCATCAATCACTGCATTCATAATGATATTTTCATTGAATGTACTTGCCGTTTCTGCAACTGGCATAGAATACTCCCAATTTAATGGTCTATGACTTTCAATGTTTAATCCATGATATGCATGTCCAAGTTCATGAGCCAAAGTAACTACGTCTCCAAGTCCTCCATCAAAATTAGTTAATACGCGTGATTGTTTCACAAACGGCATATTGCAGCAGAAAGCTCCACCCACTTTTCCTTTATGTGGATAAAAATCAATCCAGTTATTGTCAAAAGCTTCTTCCATCATATCGGCCAAGTCATCAGAAAATGGTCTAAAATGATTAACCAAATATTCTTTTGTAGTTTCTGGAGTAAAACTTGTCGTAGCTGATTTTCCAATTGGCGCAAATAATTCATACCAAGGAAGGCCATTTTCATACCCTAACATTTCAGCTTTTCTTTTCAAATACTTATGGAATACTGGCAAGTATTTCTGCATTGCACTAAGAAGTGCATCTAAGGTTTTTTGGGATACATGAGACTGGTGTAGCGTCATATCCATTGGACTTGTATAGCCACGCATTTTAGCTTCGGTAATCACTTGTAGTTTAATGTTGTTTAAAGAAAAACTTACTGCATCCGCAATAGGTGCATAACTTTTAAGTTCAGCTTCATAGGCAGCTTTACGAACTTCTTTATCTGCATCATACGCTAGATTACGAACAGATGCCAAAGGTAACTTTTTACCATCATATTCCACTTCCAATGAACTTGTGAGTAGACTTTGTTGCTTCTCCCAAGCAGAACCTGCAGAAATATTCATTTTGGCAAGTGCCTCTTCTACGTCTTCACTTAACAAATATTTTCCGCTTTCGTGAATGTCATTTAAGAAATATTTGTATTCACAAAGTTCTGGACAATTTAAATAGCTGTTTAAATCCTTCATATCCGCAATATAGCGAGAGAATACTGCCATAGCCTTACTGGCTGTACTTGCGATAGTAGCTACTTTATCAATGGCTGCTGCCGCTTTCGCATTCGCCGTATTTGTGGATTGACTCAAAGATCCAAAGCAACTCAAATGTTTTTCTAATAATTCAAACTCTTCTAATACTTTAACAATTTGAAGAAGATCTTTCTTTTCATTTTCATGACTTAAAGTCTTTGAAAGTTCATCCAATTCTTTTGCCTTCTTTTCAAAAGATGTTAGATCTTCACTAAATTTAGGATCATCAAATCCCTTGTACAATATGTCTAATGACCATTCTGAATTCATATCAATTTCCTCCAATTTATTAAATTATACCATAAGAAAGTAGGCGGCAGAGTTTAAATTCTGCCGCCCCTTATCAAACCATACGTGC
>NZ_JANFYN010000065.1 GCF_024460475.1 Holdemanella sp. MSK.7.32
GATAAAAGAGGTTAGAAACCTATGGCATCATTCACTACTTCTTACGTTCAAATGGTTGAATCGAAGGAGTCAAAGAAGAAGTTTTAAATTGGAAAGGTTCTGTGAAATATGGAAAGACCGAATCATTCATCCTTATATCCATATTGATATTTGGAGCGGTGACAAAGTCATATATATCAAGAATGTTTAAAGTAACAGTGGGGAGCCGTATGCGGGAAAACTGCACGTACGGTTCTTAGAGGAGTTTATCTCCAACTGTTTATTTAGTGAAGGAGATAAATTTACTTATGTATAAAATAATGATTGTAGAAGATGATGAACTCATCTCAAAAAAGTTAGAATCGTTTCTTAAATCTTGGAACTATGATGTTAATCGAGTTGTTGATTTTTTTAATGTGATGGATGCATTTCATTCCTTTAATCCAGACTTAGTATTAATGGATATAACACTGCCTTATTTGAATGGATATTTGTGGACAGAAAAGATTCGTGAAGAATCCAAAGTTCCAATTATCTTTATTTCAAGTGCTACAGACAATATGAGTATTGTGATGGCTATCTCTAAGGGTGCGGATGACTTTGTATGCAAACCATTTGATTTAAATGTTCTAGCTGCTAAAATCACGGCAATATTAAGACGTAGCTATGATTTTGTATCCAATCATAATATCCTTGAATATCAAGGTGTACGCTTTAATCTGGATGATAATACAGTAAGTTTTCAATCTTCTCAAATGGAATTGAGCAAGAATGAGGCTAAGATCCTACGTTTACTTATGGAAAAGAAGGGGACGATTGTATCTCGAGATCGTTTAATGGAATATTTGTGGAAGACGGACTTTTATGTGGATGAAAATGCACTGAGTGTAAATGTGAATCGTTTGCGTAAAAAACTAGAGAGTATTGGAATTGTGGATTTTATTCAAACAAAAAAAGGATTGGGATATAAGATATGAAGTTGTTTAGTCATTATTTAAAAGATCGACGTTTGTTTATAGTTATATATACTTTTAGTCTTTTGACATGCTATGTTGTATTTAAATTATATAATTTAGAACTAGAAGCCTTTATATATGCCCTTATGCTTTTATGTGTATTGTTGATGGTTTGTTTCTTGTTTGATTACTACAAATATTATAAGAAACACCAAACATTACTAACTCTTCTATCTAACAGTAATGTTTCTTTGTCTTGTGATCTTCAAGATTCTTCATTGATGGGAGAAGACTATCATAAAATCTTAGTGGCTATGAAAGAATATCATGATGAGTATGTTGAATCTTCAGAAAGTAAAATGCATGATCTAGAAGATTATTTTACGATGTGGGTACATCAGGCTAAGCTACCCATTGCCGCTATGAAATTACTACTTGAAGATGAGAAATTGAGTCGTAGTGAAATTAAGTTGCAACTCTTACGCATGGATCAATATACAGATATGGTTTTAGCCTATTTACGCTTACATAGTACGCATACTGATTTTTTATTTAAAGAATTAGAGTTGGATGATTTGATTCGACAATCGATTCGCCGTTTTTCAACAGAATTTATTCGAAAACATATTCAGTTGAACTTTAAAGAAACCGGGGATGTTATTTTGAGTGATGAAAAGTGGCTTGTGTTTGTGTTGGAACAAATCCTTTCGAATAGTCTTAAATATACAAATGAAAATGGTTTGATATCTATATATATGAGGACTAAACATGTTTTAGTGATTGAAGATACTGGTATGGGTATTAGTGCAAGTGATTTAAATCGTGTATTTGAAAAGGGATATACAGGCATAAATGGTCGTAGTGATAAAACAGCTAGTGGTCTAGGTCTATATTTATGTAAAAATATTTTGAATATGTTAAATCATAAAATAACAATTGAATCAAGTGTTGGCAAAGGCACTCGAGTGATATTAGATCTTACGCATTTTGAAGGAAGAATTGAGTAATCTTACAATCTTGTAAGATGAGTGTTAGCTGAATCGATGGCTGCATTTTTGAATTCTATGTAGAATTTTGGTGTACATGGAGGTAATGAATATGGCATTATTGGAAGTAAAAAATTTAAAAAAAGTATATACAACAAGATTTACACAGAATCAAGTACAGGCATTGACCAACGTTAATTTTAGTGTGAATAAAGGCGAATATGTAGCTATCATGGGTGAGTCTGGATCTGGTAAGACAACACTATTAAATATCTTGGCTGCTTTAGATAAACCAACAAGTGGACAAGTTTTATTACATGGTAAAGATATTACGCATATTTCAGAAAAGGAAATTGCGAACTTTCGAAGAGAACACTTGGGCTTTGTATTCCAAGATTTTAATTTATTAGATAATTTTAATAATCGCGATAATATTTTCTTGCCTTTGGTTTTAAGCAAGAAAAAATATCCAGAAATGAAAAAAAGATTGGAACCTATCGCAAAACAATTAGGAATTGAGGGTATTTTAGATAAGTTTCCATATGAAATCAGTGGTGGACAAAAGCAGCGTGTAGCTGTAGCTCGTGCCATCATCACAAATCCAGATTTGATCTTGGCGGATGAGCCAACGGGAGCATTGGATTCAAAGAGTACAGAGGAACTATTACATTTATTTGGAACCATCAATGCGAATCAACAAACAATTGTAATGGTAACTCATTCGACAAAGGCGGCAAGTCATGCTTCTCGCGTTCTGTTTATTAAGGATGGAAAGATCTTCCATGAAATTTATAAAGGAAATAAAAATTTAGATCAGATGTACCAATGTATTAGTGATACGTTGACATTACTAGCTACAGGTGGTGTGCATCATGAGTAGAGCTTTCTATTTAAATTTAGCTGTAGATAATTTGAAGAAGAATGCGCGTACCATCATTCCTTATATATTAACGAGTGTCTTAACGACAATGATGTTGTATATGGTCGTTTCTTTGGCAAACAATCCGAATCTAAATGAGATGTTAGGGGCAATGACACTAACACAGATGTTAGGCTTTGGAGTTGTGATTATTGAAATCTTTGCGTTTATCTTCTTGTTCTATACATATAGTTTTTTAATTAAAAGAAGACAAAAAGAATTTGCGCTATTCTCTATATTAGGAATGGAAAAGAAGCATTTAGCTCGCGTATTGTTTTATGAAACTGCGATTACTTTATTTGTATCATTAGCTTTAGGTATTGGTTTAGGTATCTTGTTTGATAAAGCGATGTTTTTGGTTATCGCAAAAATGATTGGTGCAGATATTGTACTTGGCTTCTACTTTTCTTTTTTTGGCATGAGACAATGCGCTCTTGTGATTGGATTGATTTATGTATTGATCTATTTCTATTCTATGATTCGTATTCATATTTCAAGTCCGATTGAATTACTTCATTCTGATCATATGGGTGAAAAAGAGCCTAAGGCAAAATGGTTTCTTTCTATTATTGGTATTCTTTGTCTAGGTATTGGATATTATTTGTCAGTTACCACAAAAAATCCTTTAACGGCATTCTATTTTTTCTTTGTGGCTGTTGTACTTGTGATTATTGGAACGTATTTATTGTTTACATCCATATCAGTGACTTTCTTAAAATTAATGAAGAAAAACAAGAATTACTACTATAAGACGAATCACTTTATTAGTGTTTCTGGCATGATGTATCGTATGAAACAAAATGCGGTAGGTTTAGCCAATATTTGTATTCTTTCAACGATGGTCTTAGTTATGTTGTCGACAACACTAAGTATGTGGACAAGTATTGATGAAATTGTGGATTCACAATATCCTAGAAGTGTAATGGGAAATGGATATGGGGATGCTTCCAATATTGATTTTGATGAAATGAGTGAAGAGCTGATTCGTATGGGCATTGTTCCAAAGAATCTTCTTGCGTATAAGAGATTGGATTATGCTGGATATTTAAAGAATGGCACTTTGATTACGGATTACCAGAATGAGGGGATGAATGCAGTAAATGAGATTCAAGAATTTTATTGTCTTCCACTAAAGGATATTCAAGATTATGAAAATATCAAGGGTTCTTTAAAGCCAAATGAAATCTATGTGTATTCCAATGTAGAAAAGGCTAAGGAGAAGACTTTATCTTTATTTGGAAAAGAATATGTTGTGAAGAAACAATTGGATCATTTGAAGATGGATGAAAATAATCCAAATGTGACAGAACATTATTATATTATTGTGGATTCAGAAAAGACTTTAGAGAAGATGCAACAAGATCAGATACATGTGTATGGCGATAATGCGAGTGCAATACGTGCTTATTATTCGTTTGATTGTGATGCGAATGAGCGTGAAGTTATTAAAAAGTTAGGTCAGAATGAGAATATAAACGATTTTATTTGGTTAAGTAAATCGGATCAGAAACAAGGTTTGATTGAATTATATGCAGGCATCTTATTTATTGGAATCTTCTTAAGCTTCTTATTTATTATGGCAACCATTCTGATTATGTACTACAAACAAATTACAGAAGGCTATGAAGATAAGGATCGTTTTGAGATCATGCAAAAAGTAGGCCTTGAACAAAGTGATGTAAAGAAGGCTATTCACTCGCAAGTACTAACAGTATTCTTTATGCCACTACTTGTTGCAGGACTTCATGTTTGTTTTGCGTATCCAATGATTGAAAAGCTACTTCATTTGTTGTTTGTGAGTGATGCATGGCTTTATATTCGTACGACAATATTCTGCTTTGTGGCTTTTGCCCTAGTCTACATTGTGATTTATGTATTAACTTCAAAAGTCTATTACGGAATTGTAAAGAGAAATGCTTAATTGGATATTGGGATTTATCTTGATTGGATTATGTATCTATATTTATTATGTGAATCATCATGGAATTTAGTACTCGAATAGAGTACTATTTTTCTTAGGTGATATATATATGTTTATAAATGGATTTGATATCTTATGGGATGAAATTGATGATTATGTGGCAGATATTAAAAGTATTCGAAGTATTGATCAATTCACGTTTACTAAGCCAGTCACTTTCTTTTGTGGTGAAAATGGAAGTGGTAAATCCACATTATTGGAGGTTCTTGCGATTAAAAATGGATTGAATCCAGAGGGTGGAACAAGAAATTATGATTTTTCTACGTATGATTCGTATTCTAGTTTGCATAAACATATGCGTTTGTGGCGTTCTAGAAAACCGGATTGGATGTATTTCTTGCGTGCAGAAAGCTTTTATAATGTTGCGACAAAAGAAATGGAATATAGTGGTGTTTTTTCTGAAAGATATCATGATCAATCACATGGTCAAAGTTTCTTTTCTGTATTGATGAAACAAACAAATAAAAATGGATTATACTTTCTAGATGAACCGGAAGCAGCTTTATCTTGTCAGAATCAATTGGCTTTACTATATTTGATTGAGGAATGTGTGAAACAAAATTGTCAATTTATCATTGCGACACACTCACCTATATTATTGGGGTTTCCGGATGCGCAAATCTTATCATTTGACGAGGATAAAGTGGAAGAAGTGGATTATAAATCGACGTCTAGCTATCAAACGATGAAACTATTTTTGGATCGGTATGATTATTTTGTGGAAGATATTAAAGAAAATGAAATTTGAAAATCATTTATGTTTTTAGGATAATGTATTTGTTTGGAGGGATATTGTGATTAAATTAATTGCGATTGGAAAGAATAAAGATAAGGCGTTACAGTCTTTAGAGAAAGAATATATGAAGCGATTGTCAGCTTTTTGTAAGTTTAGTGAAATCGAAGTCAAGGATGAAGCAAATGAGCATGTGTCTAGAGAAGCTGAAGTTTTATTGGTGAAAGAAAAAGAGGGAAATCGTGTTCTAGAAAAATTATCAGATCAAGATTTTGTGGTATTGCTTGATCTTCATGGCAAGATGATTGATTCTGAGACGTTTGCGAAAAATTTGGATATGTGGCAAATGAAGCATTCAAATATTGTTTTTGTGATTGCGGGAAGTCTAGGACCAAGTGAAAAATTAGTTTCTAGAGCGAATTATCGTTGGAAATTATCGGATCTAACTTTTACTCATTTAATGACCCGAGTCTTGATGTTGGAACAGATTTATCGTGGTTTTATGATCAATAATGGTCGTAATTACCACAAGTAAGTGATGTAAGCGCTTTTTGTGAAATATTTTACTTGTGAAAAACTAGTCAATCAATTTATGTAGTGATATAATGGATGTGCAAAAAAATGACAGTAGGAGGAATATACATGACAAAGAGAACTGTTAAAGACCTTGATGTAGCTGGAAAAAAGGTCATCGTACGTTGTGATTTTAACGTGCCAAGAAAAGATGGTGTTATCACAGATGATAACCGTATCGTAATGGCTTTACCTACAATTAAATATTTAGTAGAAAACAAAGCTAAAGTTATTTTGATGTCTCACTTAGGAAAAGTTAAGACTGAAGAAGACAAAGCTAAAAACAACTTGGAATGCGTAGCCGTACGTTTACAAGAATTGTTACCAGATGTAAAAGTAACTTTCTGCCCAGTAACTCGTGGTGAAGAATTAGAAAACGCTGTAAATGCATTAGCTGATGGTGAAATCGTATTAATGCAAAATACTCGTTACGAAAAAGGCGAAAGTAAAAACGATCCTGAATTAGGTGCATATTGGGCTAGCTTAGGTGAAGTATTCGTTGAAGATGCATTCGGATCTGTTCACCGTGCTCACGCTTCTACTGTAGGTATCCCTACAAATATTAAAGAAAATGGATTAGGATTCTTAGTTGAAAAAGAAGTTACAATGTTAGGAAAAGCTGTTGATGAACCAGCTCACCCATTCGTAGCTATCATTGGTGGATCTAAAGTATCTAGTAAGATCGATGTTGTTGACAACTTATTGAAAAAAGCTGACAAAGTTATCATCGGTGGTGGAATGGCTTATACATTCTCTAAAGCTGTTGGTGGTTCAATCGGTACTTCATTAGTTGAAGATGACAAATTGGATTTAGCAAAAGAATATTTAGAAAAAGCTGGAGACAAATTAGTTCTTCCTGTAGATAACGTAATCGCTGATGCATTCAGTGAAGATGCTAACACTTCTGTTGCTGATGCTGGACAAATTCCTGATGGATGGATGGGATTAGATATTGGTCCTAAATCTGTTGAATTGTTCAGAAAAACTTTAGCTGGTGCTAAAACTGTAGTATGGAATGGACCTATGGGTGTATTCGAAATGCCTAAATTTGCTAAAGGTACTGAAGAAGTATGTAAAGCTATCTCTGAATTACCAGAAGCTATTACAGTAATCGGTGGTGGAGACTCTGCTGCTGCTGCAAAACAATTAGGATATGCAGACAAATTCTCTCACGTTTCAACTGGTGGTGGAGCTAGTTTGGAATATATGGAAGGTAAAACATTACCTGGTATCGCTATTATCAGCGAAAAGTAATAAGGAGATGTACTTAAGATGAGAAAACCTATTATCGTTGGAAACTGGAAAATGAACAAAAACAACGCTGAAACAAAAGCTTTCTTCGAAGCTGTTGATGGTGTTGCTGCTAGCGAAAATGCTACTTATGGAATTGGATGTCCATTTACTGATTTAAGAACTGCATTGGATCACGCTAAAAACTTAGTTGTAGCTGCTGAAAACTGCCACTTTGAAGATAGTGGAGCTTTCACTGGTGAAGTTAGTGTTCCTATGTTAGAAGAAATGGGAGTTAAATACTGCATTATTGGTCACTCAGAACGTCGTGAAATGTTCGGTGATACGGATGAAACAGTAAACAAAAAAGCAAAACGTTTAATTAAAGCTGGAATCACTCCAATCTTATGTGTTGGTGAAACAGAAGCTGATTACGATGCTGGAAACTCAGAAAAAGTAATTCGTGAAGAATTAGCTGGTTCTTTAGCTGACTTATGTCCAAAATGTGTTGGTGAAATGGTAATTGCTTACGAACCAATCTGGGCTATCGGAACTGGAAAATCTGCTTCAGTTGAAATTGCTGAAAACTGCTGTAAGATCGTACGTGACCAAGTTAAGGCTATGTATGGTGAAGAAGCTGCTGAAAAAGTACGTATCCAATATGGTGGAAGTGTTAAACCTAACAACATCGTTGAATATATGGCTCAACCAGATATCGATGGTGCATTAATTGGTGGTGCTAGTTTGAAAGAAGATAGCTTCACAGAAATCATTGAAAAAACAAAATAATTGATGATTATCTAGGCCTCTTTGAGGCCTTTTATTTTTAGTTATTTCTAACCAAAAATAAATTTTAGGGTTGTTTGTGAGGTGGTTTCGTGGTAAACTAGTCATGAACTATTTTAAATAGGGGGTAGAATAAAATGAACTTTGTAGAAAATAATGGTAAAAAAGTTGCAGCGATTTTATGTGTAGCATCTGCTTTCCCTGTTGTGGCAACAGTAGTTGCAGCTAAGGAAGAACCAGGATGGCATGGTGATCGCTATGTCAATGAAGATAAAACTGTAGCAAAAGGATGGCAAGAAATCGAAGGAAAATCTTACTATTTCTCAGAAGATGGAACAGTAAATTCTTCAAAGACTGAAGAAGCAACAACAGCTAGCGTTTCAAGTAACATTACAGGGGAAGTGAAAGAAACAGTAGCAACAGCTAGTCAAGAAGCTGTAAAAGAAGAAACAGAACAGAAAGCCGAAGAAGTAGTTGAAACTCCAGTAACTACAACTGAAGCAACAGATACAACTGAAACTCCAGCAGAAACACCTGCTCCAGAACAGACTGAGACACCAGCTCCTGAACAGACTGTAACACCTGCTCCAGAACAAACTGAGACTCCAGCACCTGAGCAAACTGTAACACCTGCTCCAGAACAAACTGAGACTCCAGCTCCTGAACAGACTGTAACACCTGCTCCAGAACAAACTGAAACTCCAGCACCTGAGCAAACTGTAACACCTGCTCCAGAACAAACTGAGACACCAGCTCCTGAACAGACTGTAACACCTGCTCCAGAACAAACTGAAACTCCAGCACCTGAGCAAACTGTAACACCTGCTCCAGAACAAACTGAAACTCCAGCACCTGAACAGACTGTAACACCTGCAGCTAGTACTTTAGGACAAAGAATTTCTGCTGAAGCACAGAAATTAGTAGGTGTAACTGATGGATTATGGTGTACACAAGTTGTACAACAAGCTTTGGCAAATGCCGGTGTAAGTGATGCTTATCAATTATGGCCAGATCAATACGCAGGTCAATATGGATACTACACTAACGATCCTCAAGAAGGTGACTTATTGTACTATAACAATGGTGGACGTGGTGTTGACCACATCGCTATCTATATTGGAAATGGACAAGCTGTTCATGGAAACTACGAAGGTAAGACTGTAATTGCTAGTGCATATTTAAGCACAGCAGCATCTCCACAATTCATTCGTGTTGTTAGATAATTTTAAATTTTAGCAGGTAACCAAATAATCTAGGGGTTTCCAAGAAATATCTAGGGGTCAATTTAGGGGACTGATGCCATATCGGCATGAACCTATAGACCCCTAGATTTGTTTTTAATGATTAAAAGGATTTCAGTTATGGTTATAAAACTGAGATCCTTTTTTG
>NZ_JANFYN010000066.1 GCF_024460475.1 Holdemanella sp. MSK.7.32
GTCTTTTGATTTATTCATGTGATTTCATCACCCCTATCTCATATACGAAATAAATTGAGGCTTTTCCAAAAAAGATGCACATTTTGATAATTTCACATAATTCAATCGGATTTCACAAGATTTACCAAAGTTATACTAAAATTATGACAACATGGAATGTTATTCTATAAGTGCCTTAAAGATAAGGCAATGAATATAGAAATAAACCAATATTCATATCTCTCTCCTAAAAATAATAATAAACAAAAGAAACCATTCTAGACGCCAACACTAGAATGGTTTCTTTTCTACTAAACTTGTAGAATATAGCTATTCTTTGCTACAATACAACTATGCCAAGAATTCAAAATGATTGTATAAATACAATAGAAATTAAAAAAAGTAAATTTATTACCTACCTTCATAGAACACAAGATGAACAAGAGGCAAAAGACTTTTTAAAAGCTATAAAAAAAGAACATCCCAATGCCAATCATCATTGCACAGCTATGATTGTAGGAAACATTATGCGATCTAACGACGATGGAGAACCAAGTCAGACAGCAGGTCACCCTATGTTAGATGTGTTGATGCATAATGAAATGCAAGATATTCTAGCCGTTGTAGTCCGCTATTTTGGAGGAATCAAGCTTGGAACTGGAGGACTTGTAAGAGCCTACTCATCTAGTGTACAAGAAGCTCTAAAACAAGCTACTCTTACCACTGTAACCACTCTTCATGAATATCAAATTCATTTTTCTTATGATTTGATTGGAAAAATCGATCATTATTTTAGAACTCAAAACATCGAAGTTATTGAACAACAATATGAAGAAGATGTCGTTTATCATTTCGTAAATCAATGTGATATCTCAAAAGATTTAATGGAACTTTCAAACGGAAAAATTCAAATTCAATATATTCAAGATATTGAAACAGAATGTGTGATATAGTTCACACAGACTAAACACAAAACACTTCATCAAGTATGATATACTTTAGAAAAGCGAGGTACCTTTATGGATAGTATTCTTACTCTTATTGCCTTTTTTGTGATTATCTTTATATTTGGAACCCTAGCAAGCTGGCTACTTCCATTTATTTTACCAATCATCATTTTCTTCTGGATTATTTCCCTATTTACAGGAAGAAGACATGTACATGTTCATACATTCAATAGTACACAAAATCAAGAAGAACAACCAAAATCAACCCCAAAACATGGAGCTATTGATGTTGAATATACAGAACACGAAGAAGATGGAGATAACCAATGATTTGTCACAACAGTGTTGGATATGATGCACAAATCAAAGACTTGTTGATTAAATCCGCATTTAATATGGATAAAAAAGAAATCGATGCCTGGATGAAATATCAATATGACCCACAACACATGTTCTGTTTCTGGCAAGACGATAAAATCACTTCTTGTCTTCAAGTCACAAAAAGAACGATGATGTTTTTAGATCGACAAATGCGCGTATCTGTGATTGGTATGGCTGCAACTTTACCAGATTATAGACAAAGAAAACAATTTTCTAACTTATTAGATGCTGCCATTTCACAAGCTACCTATAACGATTTATTAACCATCACATACACAAACATGCCAAAATTATTTGAGGCCAAAAGCTTTCAACACATTTCAAACACAAAAGAATATTGGATTGGAGCTCCACTATGCAGAAGTGGTAATCCTTATCATGTAAAACAAAAAGCAGAGAACTTATACACATTATATTTCCAATTCATGCAGTATTTTGATGGCAGTATTCTATTAAGTGAAAATGAATTCAACAAGCTTATTCAATATCATAAAAGCTTAAAAAAATCCATTGTCACAATGGTTAATGAAGATAAACAACCGAAAGGATTTGCGATATACTCTACCAAAGATCATCAAGCACACGTAGAAGTTTTAGTTTACTTCGACTCACAAGCCATTCAAGATCTTCTAAGTTATTTATCTATCAACAACGAAGTAACATCCATTCTAATCAGCGAAAGTGAAAGATTTGATAAATTATTCCCGCTTCATTTTCCTAGAACCGATAAAAAATTAATGGTCAGACTCAACAATTATAAATTATTCGATAAATTCTCTAACACAAACGTTAGAAACGCAAAAACAGCTTATGAACTATTAGAAAAGCCTACATGGAACCATTTCCAGTAGGCTTTTTATTATGAAACGCAAAAAAGGAGGCATCGCTAAAAACCTCCCTTTTTGCTTAGAATAATGGATTTAGATACTTTCAACAAGCATCCTCCATTATCTTAACACGTTTTAAATGAAATGAAACAAATTATTTTTGTTTTGCCAAAGTCTCCAACATATTTCGAGCCACACTATATTCATAATAAGGACCCAATTGATTGTTTGCGGCATACTTTGCCTCTTCCAAAGCTGTGCATGGCGCATACGAATGTTCAAACATCGACAACATTGTAAGTCATTGCCACCATCACCATAATTCCAATGATAAAAACGTAAAAACAACTTATGAATGATCATAAAAGTCTACGCAGAATATTTTCAGTAGGCTCTATTTACTTATTCATGAAACAAAAACTTCTGCCAGCTTTTACTTCATTCAATAAAATATGATCAGCTTCTGGAATATGACCAATACGATTTCTTTGACCATCCACCTTCATATCCTTTAATACAATTTGCACTTCACCACGATAATGTGCCAAGTTATCATTCACAATGACTACATCTCCTCGATGATAGTATTCTTCATCTATTTTTCTTTCCGGAATATTCTTTTTACCGTAGAACATTCTTGTCCAGCGAGAACGAATCATGTAGTATGGTGTTTCTCCACATTGGTGATACACATTATCAAAGACAATTTCTTTTTCTAAATCTGTGACACCATCATCCAAAATGACTTTAAATGGAACCCTCTCTACATCTCCATGAGGAAGCAGTTCTGCCAAGTAGTCTTGTCCAACTAGTTTTGGTATATTGACATAAGCTTGGTTCATCACTTGGTCAATCGCTTTAAATTCTTCTTCACTCGCAAACGCATTTCCGAAGATGATTTCATCCACATCACCTACCGCAATCCAATGACGAACCTGCAATTCAGCTGGAATCCAACGGTGATCTTCGACAGTTGGAAGTCCATCATGTACTGGCCATGGCCCATGTGTATTGTCTTCATTACTCGAAATAAAGACAGCACTCGGAATACCCAAAGTTGCCAATTCTTTATTGATAGAACGAATACTTTCTAAGTCAGATGCCGTATAACGTTCTGGATAGAAATTATGGCAAGTTGAGAAGTTCTTTGGATTTGCCCCATTTTCTAATGCCATACGAACAGCTTGAATCATACAACTTGATAATTCGATTGTAATGTTATAAGGGTTGTTGATCAAAGTCACATCTCTTTGATCAAAATATGGTAGGTCCATACGAATGATGTCTATTCCCATTTCTTTAAAGATGGAGATGTCACTTTCGCTAGCACCCATTTTCTTAAAGAATGCGGTGTTACAGTCACCAGATACCTTCATTCCATGTTTATGTGCTAAATCACAAAAATTTTTAAAATAATCAAACACTTCTTCTTTTGTGCCCGGAACACTAAACATACTTGTAAAGATTTTTGTGAAGCCATAACGGCTTGCCATTGTTAAATAATTTTCGATTTCCTTCATGGTTTCTTGTTCTGGATATAAAGAAACGCCTAAAATTGGTTTTTTAACTGGTTTTGTTTCACCTAAAAGTCCCATTATTTTCTCCTTTTAAACTAATTTTGCATATGAACCATTTCTTCTTCAATCGTTGGATAAGAAATAAGTGTTTCACCATCTAAATTCTCATTAAACATATTCACACC
The DNA here is from genome assembly GCF_024460475.1 of Holdemanella sp. MSK.7.32. GTDB lineage: Bacteria > Bacillota_I > Bacilli_A > Erysipelotrichales > Erysipelotrichaceae > Holdemanella. The sequence goes on from NZ_JANFYN010000066.1 coordinate 3,837, forward strand.
ACTGATCTGATGATTATTGTATGTTGTATAATAGTAAATTCCATTTCTTAAGTCGCAACAAGACGTATAAATTGTATATTCATACTTTCCTGGTTCTACTTCACAAAGACCTTTTTGTTGCGCGACACTACCAATAATGTGGAAATATTGACTTAAATCATTCTTATCACTCGTCGCATTGGCTCTTGTATAGGCAACACGCACAAATCTGGATCCACTCGATAAATCACCCGGAAGTCCCATAGCTCCAAAACCACGTGAATAAGCCGTTAAATCCAATCCAAAGTTATTTTCAGGCTGTTTGTTTGATAAATACATATAGTCATTCAAGCGGAACAACTGCATAGGTAATGGCGGATTGTTTGTCAAAACATGCGTAGGATTATCATATACATGCATACCATCTTCCATACACTCCACGACAATGCTTTCATTTTCATCACTGATCATATAGTGTAATTCAGCTACTGGAAAGTGTTCATTAAATGGTGTGGCACAAACATTTGTATTTTCTAATACGACTCTTGCCTCTTTGACACTTGCACATTGCGACAAGATCCAAGGAATAAATTCAAAGGCAGCCACATTGTTCATGCCTTCCTTGACTTCATAAAACTTTGCATTCCCAACAAAGTTTAATCCAGCCATTCCCAAGCCTTTCTCATTCATGGCATCATAATATAATGGATACTCTTCAAATACATGAGCCATTCCAATAATCGCATAATGACTTTCATGTTGTTCTAAATGTCTAAAATGAAAATCATAATTGCGTGGCGTAACAGCTACTTGTTCTCCATATGAAAATTCATAATCTAAATTCCTTCCAAAAAACTGATTAAAGCTTAATGCGGTACACATTAAAATCATCTCCTTCTACTTAGTAGCTTAACACAAACTACACAAAGATTACACACATAATAATGTACAAATCAAAATATGTGTTCATTGCGTTAAATTCAAAAAAACTATATATTTTAAGTGTCATAAGAAATGCCTTATCTTATGATTAACCCTTTGGAAAATTATTCAACCCTATAAACTCAAAATACATTTTTATCTTAATAATTTTCCTCTCCCTAAAGCAATGTCAAGCCCGGACATTGCTTTTTATTTTACCTAAAAGAAAAAAGCCATAAGTTTCCCTATGACTTAAAATGCGAATACAATTCCTACAACCGCACTAGCTACAATAAACCAGATTGGATGTAATTTCGGTTTATACTTACTCAATGCCAACAATATGAATAGACAAATAAACTGCTTCCAATGAAATGTGGAGAAAGTATAATCACCAAATAAAGTTGTTACCAAAATATCAATGGTAGCCACGGCAATAAAGGCAACTACAGCTGGTTTTAATCCGGCAAAGATTTGTTGAACAAGCTCTGCCTCTTTAAATTTCTCCAAGAAATTGGCAATGATACAGATAACGATCAAACTTGGTAAAATCAAACCAAGTGTTACTATAATCGAACCTAATACACCATATTGACTAAAACCTACATAACTAGCCATATTGACACCCATTGGACCTGGTGTCGATTCACTTACGGCAATCATTGTAGATAGATCACTCATTGTATACCAGCCATAACGAACCCCAATCTCTCTTAAGAAAGGAATGGTCGCAAGACCTCCTCCTACCGCAAATAGTCCGGTTTTAAAAAACTCTAAAAACATCAACAACAATTTAGGCATTCTTCTTTAACCATCCTATTCTAGAGAAGATAACTCCGGCTATGCCTGCACCAATCACAAGTAACACCGTAGATACTTTAGTAAACATCGCAAAAATAAGAGCCACCGCAAAAATCAAGAAACCAATCTTATTTTTAATATTACCCTTTCCTAATTTTAATACCGCATTGATCATCAACATACATACAGCTACACGAATTCCATTTAGTGCATGTTGTACAATGGCTAAACTTGAAAAGTTTGTGATCAAACCTGCAATTATACTAATAATGATGATGGATGGAGTCACAACCCCTAGAGTAGCTGCAATTGCTCCTGGAATGCCCGCTTGATAATATCCAATAAATGTCGATGTATTGACCGCAATAACACCGGGTGTACATTGACCAATCGCATAATAATCCATGACTTCATCTTCTGTAGCCCAATGATACTTTTCAATCACTTCCTTTTGAATCATTGGCAACATGGCATATCCACCACCAAAAGTAAATAGACCCATCTTAAACCAAGAAACATATAATTGAATCAGTTTCTTCATTTTACTCTCCTTTTAATACAAATTTTTCAATGACTTCGCAAACAGCTCCTTCTTCACAAGTAGCCGTTGTGATATAGTCGCAATCCGGCTTGATACCTGGCGCTGCATTTTGCACTCCCACACCTAAACCAGCATCCTTGATCATGGATAAATCGTTATAGTTATCTCCAATCGCAATCGTATCCTGAATATCAATATGTAATAGATTGGCTAATTTTTTAAGTCCAGCCCCCTTATTTACACCCTTATGATTAAATTCAATATAACGATTACTTGAATATGAAACATCCATATCAAATGTGATATCCTTTAGATCACGATCAATGCTTTGTAGATACTCAAAATCCGTATTTGTATATAATACTTTTACAATTTCCTGCCCCTTTAAAAAATCCAAATTTTGATCAAATACCTCAATCATTTCCTGACGATTCTGCACATATCTTTTTTCATCTTCTGTTAAGTTATATGCATATACCGCATCACGCGTATATACATGAATGACTACATCATACTTTAATCCGCGTCTATATAATTCTTCAGCTTTCTCAAAAGAAATACCTTCAAAATGTAAAAGTCGATTGTCTTTATTTTCCGTAATAGCCCCACCATTATATGAAATCACATATTGATTGGCTTCATCAAAAAGATCCAATTCCTTTAATGTACCCTGCACTGTGTTATAGCCTCTTCCTGTAGCCAGTACAAATTTAACACCTAAATCTTTCAATTTTTTAATGGCTTCAATATCTCTAGAATCAATTGTTCGATCGGGTTTGATCAAAGTTTCATCTAAATCACACGCAATTAACTTATACATAAGTAAACATCCTCCCTTAGATATGGAAAAATTATAAACCAAAATTTTTCAAAAAAAAAGTAGCACAAAGCTACTTATAATACAGAACCAATCACATGAACCACAAAAGCTAAAATCCATGCAAGTACACATTGCCATGCCACTACACCGACTGCCCATCTTGCACCTAGTTCTCGTTTAATAGATGCGATAGCCGCCACACATGGTGAATAAATCAAGCAGAATACAAGTAAAGAAGCAGCTGATAGTGTAGTTAATGCACTATGTAAACCACCTACAAATAATACTTGTAGTGTAGAAACAACACTTTCCTTAGCCATAAATCCACTAATTAAAGATGTCACAATACGCCAATCTTGAAGTCCTAATGGTGCAAATACAGGAGCAATCCATCCGGCTACCATTGCCAAAATACTTTGGCTTGAATCTTTGACCATATCGAATTGTAGGTTAAAGCTTTGAAGGAACCACACAAGTACAGTTGCCACAAAAATAACCGTAAAGGCTTTTTGTAAGAAATCCTTCGCCTTTTCCCACAACAATTGACTCACATTCTTTAATCCAGGCAAACGATAGTTTGGAAGTTCCATCACAAATGGAACAGCTTCACCTTTAAATAAAGTATTTTTAAATAAGAATGCGATTAAAACACCTACGACAATGCCCAAAACATAAAGTCCTGCCATAACTAGGCCACCTTGTTTTGGAAAGAATGCATTCACAAAGAAGGCATAAATAGGTAATTTTGCGGTACAAGACATAAATGGCGTCAATAAAATCGTCATCTTACGATCTCTTTCACTTGGTAAAGTACGTGTCGACATAACGGCTGGTACCGTACAACCAAATCCAATCAATAAAGGAACGATACTTCTTCCTGACAACCCAATCTTTCTTAATAGTTTATCCATAAAGAAGGCTACACGCGCAATATATCCACTATCTTCCATCATAGATAAAAAGAAGAATAGTGTCACAATGATTGGTAAGAAAGATAAGACAGAACCTACACCCGCAAAGATACCATCAATCACCAAACTATGTACAGCATAGCTTACGTGAGCACTTGTCATCCATGCATCCACTACTTGTGTGATCCAATCAATACCAAGTTCTAATAATCCTTGAAGCCATGCTCCAACCACATTAAATGTTAGATAGAATACAAGTAACATAATTCCAATAAACATAGGAATGGCAGTATATTTACCCGTTAAAATACGGTCAATTTTTTCACTTCGAACACGCTCTTTACTTTCCTTAGGCTTAACAACGGTTTGTTCACAAACCTTTTCAATAAAAGAAAAACGCATATCGGCAATGGCCGCACTATGATCGAGTCCACGCTCTTTTTCCATTTGAAGCACAATGTGCTCAATCATTTCTTTTTCATTTTCATCTAAATCCAAACGATCAAGAATCAATGTATCGCCTTCAATAATCTTACTGGCCGCAAAACGCAAAGGAATATCTTCCTTTTTGGCATGATCTTCAATCAAATGACAAATGGAGTGAATACAACGGTGAACAGCTCCACCGAAATCATCTTCCCCACAAAAATCTAAACGACCTGGTCTTTCTTGATATTTCGCAATATGAATGGCATGTTCAATCAATTCATCTACACCTTGGTTTTTAGCTGCAGAAATAGGTATAACTGGTACACCAAGCATAGCCTCCATACCATTGATATCAATCGAACCTTGATTGTTGGCAACTTCATCCATCATATTAAGTGCTACAACCATCGGAATATTCATTTCTAAAAGTTGCATAGTCAAATATAGATTTCGCTCAATATTTGTGGCATCTACAATATTAATGATAGCCTTAGGCTTATCATTTAACACAAAATTACGCGATACAATTTCTTCACTCGTATAAGGTGACATCGAATAAATACCCGGTAAATCTGTCACCATTGTATTTGGATACCCTTTGATTGGACCATCCTTTCGATCGACGGTTACACCCGGAAAATTTCCAACATGTTGATTCGATCCCGTGAGTTGGTTAAACAAAGTGGTTTTTCCACAGTTTTGATTTCCTACCAAGGCATATGTTAAACAAGTTCCTTCTGGCAAAGGATGTGCATCTGCCTTTACATGATATTTACCATCTTCACCTAAACCAGGGTGAACAGTATTATTTATATTTTCTGCACTCTCATGCTTTCGTGTTCTCTCATCAATTAATTCAACCAATATTTTTTCAGCTTCATCTAAACGAAGCGATAATTCATAACCATGAATCTGTAGTTCCATTGGATCGCCCATAGGCGCAAACTTTACAACTGTAACCTCGGCTCCAGGTATAACTCCCATATCTAGAAAATGTTGTCTTAATGCACCCGTTCCTCCAACGGCCTTAATCAATGCACTCTGTCCTATTTTTAACTCTTTTAACGTCATGCATATCCCTGGTATATTGTAAATGACCCATCTAGCTGGTCATTTACAACATACTTCTCCTTTCTTTCAACCTTTAATAACCGTGGTTGTAGACGGTGTTGTTAATTTGTAAAATTGAATATGTGAATGTGGATTTGTATATTTATACCCTGTAGCTTGACTACTTTGGGGAGGTTCTTACCACACCTTATTCCAAAACAGTG
>NZ_JANFYN010000067.1 GCF_024460475.1 Holdemanella sp. MSK.7.32
TTTTGATAGCTTGAACACCTTCATTATAGAAAGAATGGTGATTATTTTGTATAACATTTTTTGACACCACCCGCATAGCAGGTGGTTTTGTTGTTTTCGCTCGAATCCCTCGCTCAAACTGGCTAAAGCCAAAAGCATAATAAAAGAAAGACCGATATTCAGATCTTTAAATTCTGAATATTCGGTCCTTTTTTTAAACTAAAACGTTTTTATCTGTTATAGCCCCTTTTACTATTAATCATCAATATAAGCTGTAGCCATTGATTGTGACCAAATAAATGTAGAAGAAGTCTTCAAACCTTTTACTTTCTTATTACGTAAACAATATGTTTGTACACCATCTGTTGGTAAGTATGCACATAGTTCTGCTTGACGAACATAAGCCTTTAAGTAAGCAGCTGCTGAAGCATCTTTATCAGCTGTATAAGCACCTGCAGCTAAGTATGAATCTAATTCATCATCTTTTAAACGAGCAAAGTTATTTACGCCTTGTGATTGAATAAAATAATCAACGCCTGTATCTTCAGGGCTTGTAAAAGAGTTTCCTAAATAAGATACATCCCAATCACCAATAGCTGAATCATCACCTACAGTTGAAATAACTGTATTAAATTCCATTGTATTTGCCTTGAAGTCGACACCAAGTTCGCCCCATTGTTTTTGTAACATAGGAATCATTGTATCCATCGCATCTTTTTCTTTTACAGCCAAGAACTTAATGCTTAATTTTTGACCATCTTTTTCACGAATACCATCACTACCAACAGTCCATCCCGCATCGTCTAAGATTTGTTTTGCCTTTTCTACATCATAATCATAATAAGTAGCCCCATCAACTTTTTCTTCACCACGAACATATGCACTATTTTCGCCAGATACTGGGTTACCAAACAAGCCTGGTACATATGCCAATTTAGCATCTTTATCATCTAATTTATAATAGCTTGCGATATAGGCTTCACGATCAAATCCATAAGCCAAAGCTTGACGTACTGCTTGATCTTGACATGCACCTGCAGCTGTATTCATAAACAAGAAGTCTTCACGATCGCTTGGATAAGAATCCATAGTCAAACCTTTATCTTTGTCTTTGGCTACTGTGTTGATTTTATTCGAATCTACTACATCTGGAATATAATCGACAGTTCCATTTTCCAATTCTTTGATTTCAGTCGAAGTCTCTGTTTTCTTGATCATAATCTTAGAAATTTGATATTCTCCATCCTCGGCTTTAAAGTTTTCGTTACGATCCAATGAAGCACCTTCTGTTTTAGAGAATGATTTCAATTTATAAGGACCTGTTCCAATAGGATTACTATTGTTCTTTTCAACATTTGAAGTTTTCCCCTTCTTGTACTTCAATGTTTTAACACTACAAATCTTTTGTGTTCCCAAAGTTGATTCTGCATCGATTTTTGGTTTTGACATATGGAATACAACGGTATAATCGTCTGGTGTTTCAATACCTGAGACATCTTTGGCATCTCCATCATGATATTCGCTATATCCATTTAAAAAATCTACATTACTTGAAAAACGTCCTGTATAGCTTGGGTCAGCCATAACGCTAAACGTTGCCTTTACATCTTTTGAAGTAAATTTAGATCCATCACTGAATTTAACACCTTTCTTCAATTTAAATGTCATTGTTGTACCATCATCACTAATAGTAGGTAAATCCTCTGCTAATTCGGGAACTAAATTGGCATCCTTGTCATATGCCAACAATCCTTGATATACCAAGTTAACTACATTGTGATCGTTAACGGTCTGATAATACATAGGAGAAAAATCTCCATTCATTTCTGTAAACAATCCAACTGTTAATGTTTGTTCTTTACCAGAACCCGATCCGCCTGCAGAACATCCTGCAAGCATGAATGCCATACCTAGGGCACATACTTTTCTCTTATTCATAACTCTTCCTCTTCTCTTTTCAGTAACTTATTATAATATTTTCTGTAACTATTTCAATTACTTTTTCATTTAATTTCTGTAATAACATAATTTACTTTATATAAAAGAAAAAAGCCTATCTTTTATGATAAGCTTCATATAATTCATTCTTTTTGCAAGCCATTTCTTTGGCAACTAAACCAATAGCTTCTTTTGTACGCATTCCAGATTCAATATATTCATCCACTTTCGTAATGGCTGTATACATATCAAATACAACGTCATCTTGTTTAAATCCATCCATGACAATAACCATTTCACCTTTACAAGTAGCCGCTACCTCTAACACTTCTTCAATGGTTCCACGAATATATTCTTCATGCACTTTTGTAAGTTCTCTAGCTAAACACATTTGGCGATTTCCTAATACCTCTAACATGTCTTGTAAAGTGTCTTCAATACGATGGGGTGCTTCATAGAAAATAGTTGTATAAGGAATTGTTTTGATTTCTTCGAGCTGTTTCTTTCTTTTTGAACTCTTATTGTCTAAAAAGCCATAGAACAAATAGTGATAACAACTCAATCCACTCGCAACCAATGCATTCATAGCTGCGTTGGCACCTGAAACAGAAACCACATTAAATCCATGCGAAATGGTTTCTTGAACTAATTTCTGTCCTGGATCTGAAACCAAAGGGTAGCCTGCATCGGATACTACCGCAACATTTTCGCCATTTTCTAATCGTTCAATGATTTTAGGAATACTGACCTGTTGATTATGTTCATGGTGCGACATCAACATCGTATCAATTCCATATGCCATTAAAAGTTTTTTTGTGTTACGCGTATCCTCAGCTGCAATGACACTCACTTCTTTTAAAATATCCAAAGCTCTAGGTGTCATTTCCTGCAAGTTTCCAATAGGTGTAGGAACCAAATACAATGTGGAAACATCCGATTCAAAACTCTTCTGTCTAATCATTATTTAATTCCTTGTCTGGCCACAATTCTTTGAAATCCACAAACAAGACTTCTTCTTTGTTCTCTAACTTAGCCTGTTTTTGAAGAACGTTCATACTTGAAATACGATACTTCTTGTCTTTATATGTCACAGTTGAATTGATTTTTGGCAAATCCTTACGCATTCTTGTATATTCTTCATTTTCAAAACGTAAACAACACATTAGTTTTCCACACTGTCCACTCAACTTTTGAATATTCAATGCCAACAACTGGTTTTTAGCCATATTGATTGATACTGTATCAAAATCTGACATGAATCTTGAGCAGCAACATTCCATACCGCAGTTTCCAATTCCACCGACAATTTTAGCTTTGTTTCTTGGTCCTACTTGTCTTAACTCTATACGACAATGTAAGTGTTGTGCTAAATCTTTCAATAGTTGTCTAAAATCTACACGATCATCAGATACATATGTAAAAATAACTTTGGTACGATCCAATGTATATTCAGAACTAATTAAATGCATATCCAACTTCAAATTTGCGACACACTCGTGACAAATCTTCATAGCTTCTTTAGCTCTTTCTACATTTTCCTCTTTACACTTAATATCTTCGGGTGTTGCCTTACGCAATACCGGCTTAATATCACCTTTTACTTTGGAAGCATCAAAATCAACGGTAGGGACACAAACCTTTCCTAATTCTTGTCCACGTACTGTTTCTACAACAACGATATCATTTGTATAGTATTTTACATTTGATCCAAAAGTGTAGGCTTTTTTTGATTCTTCAAACTGTATATAAACAATATATTTATATGTTACTTTTCCTTCTGTATTCACTAAATCACAGCCTTCCTAATATCATAATAAAGCTTATCCATAAATAAACCTAAATCGACGGGTCGATACAACATATCCATATTTTCAACCAAAATCGAATATAGTTTTACTTTTTTTTCTAAAGGTAAATTTACCCTATCATTTTTTACATAGAATAAAACCCATTGAATCCACAATTGTATCCAATCCTTATTCATGCGTTCAGACTTATTCACAAATACACTTGTCTGCATCTTTTCAATTTGTGCAAAAGAAGATGCATGCTCAATATATTCAAGTGCAACTTGTTTTAACTCTTCAAAATCAGGCAAAGACAACAATTCAATGGCCTTATCATACGTATATCCAGATTCAGCCAACATCTTTGCGTTTTCTTCACTTGTATTTTCAAGCAATACGTGCTCACAGCTTTCCGGCTTAAAATGAATAGCCTGACATCTAGATTGGATAGTCGGTAATACATTGGATTTTTCATCCGCAATTAATATACCATAAATCCCTTCACTTGGCTCCTCTAAAAACTTCAACAAGCTATTCGAAGCATCTGGCGTAGCCTTATCATAATGATCTAGAATATAGATTCTGGCATTTTGTTTTCCTGCACTCGTTGATTCAAAAAATGCCTGTAAATCCACTATATCTTTCTTTTTAATACGATCATTCGATACAATCATGTAATCTAAAGATTCTTCATTCTCTATCCGCTTACAACTTTCGCATTCTTGACACGCAAAACCATCAAAATCTGTATGTTCGCACACAATACTTTGTGCAAATAAGATGGCTGTTTCTAATTTACTTGAACCTTTTGGTCCGTGAAATAAATAAGCATTCGCAACTCTTTTATTTTTTAGAGCATTTGACAATGTCTGATAAACGATTGGCTGTGCTTTTTTTAGATACTCTTTATTCATATTCTTTGATTACCTTTAAGACACATTCCATAGCACTTTTTAAAACCTCTTCCTTACAAGGCTCGGCATCAATCACTTCAATACGCTCTGGATACATGGATACTAATGTTTCATAGCCTTGACGCACAGCTTTATGGAATGAACTTTCTTCTTGGTCCAAACGATTCAAGTCGCCACGAAGATTCATACGTTTTTTACCCGTTTCTACACTAACGGATAAAAATAGAGTCTTTTCAGGCATACATCCATCAATCGCAAACTGATTGATATTCCATACTTCTTTTAAACCTATGCCTCGTGCAATTCCTTGGTATGCCAAACTTGAATCAATGAAGCGATCACACAATACGATCTTCTTATTTTCCAATGCTGGAAGAACAACTTCTTTTAAATGTTGTCTACGACTTGCCGCATATAATAATGCTTCTGTACGATCATCCATTTCTGTATTGTTTACATCTAGTAATATATTACGAATGGATTCTGCAATTTTGCTTCCGCCTGGCTCACGAGTATAAATGCAGTCGTATCCCATTTTAATCAATTCTTCTTGTACCGCTTTACATACGGTTGTTTTTCCTGATCCATCATTTCCTTCAAATGTTATAAATACACCTTGTTTCATATTTTTTCCTCACCATATATATTCAATAATTATTATTTTCTAATATCTATTCCTCATTTAAACATAGCGTTCTTCGGTTTTCAAGTGATTATTAACATCATATTTTACGGTTTTCAAATATATTCAGCATCAAAAAATACAGTTTTCAAAAAAATACCCATAAGCACTCAACTTATGGGTATCAATAGATTATAATGTTTTTCCCGTCAATATTGTGTAAGCTTGAAGATATTTTTCAATTGTCTTATCCACAATCTCTTGAGGAAGTGTCCAGTCATTACCTGGATTTGCCTTTAGCCAGTCACGCGCAAATTGTTTGTCAAATGATGGTTGTGAATGACCAGCTTCATATCCATCTGCAGGCCAGAAACGAGAACTATCAGGAGTTAACATTTCATCGCCAATAACGATATTACCATTTTCGTCTAAACCAAATTCAAATTTTGTATCCGCAATAATAATTCCTTTGCTTAAAGCATACTCAGCACATTTTTTATATAAAGCGATTGTGCAATCTTTGATCTTAGTCGCATATTCTTCACCATGTCCTGGGAAGTATTTTTCTAAGTGCGCAATACTTTGTTCAAAAGAAATGTTTTCATCGTGATCACCAATTTCAGCCTTTGTACTAGGTGTATAAATTGGTTCTGGAAGTTGTTGTGATTCTTGTAACCCTTCTGGAAGTTCAATACCACAAACCTTTCCTGTTTCTTTGTAGCTAGCCCATCCACTACCTGTGATGTAACCACGAACAATACATTCGATTGGAAGCATATTCAATTTACGGCATAACATTGATTTTCCTTCAAATTTTTCTTGTTGGAAATATTCTGGCATATCTTTTGTATCCACACTAATCATGTGATTAGGTAAGATATCTCTTGTGTAGTCAAACCAGAATTTTGACATCTGTGTTAAAACAGTTCCTTTTTTTGTAACCTCATTGTTTAGAATTACATCAAAACAACTGATACGATCAGTCGCAACCATAATAAGGTTGTCCCCATTGTCGTAAATCTCACGTACTTTTCCTTCTTTAATTGGTTTTAATTCCTGCATCTCGAATCTCCTTTTCTGCGTACAAGACAAAGATACAACTAAAACAAATTTAACACAATATGAAAATAAGGAAATCCTAAGATTTCCTTACAAATTTTTAACATTTAATGCACGAATCGCATTTAATACGGCAATAATCATAACGCCAACGTCCGCAAAAATCGCAACCCACATATTCGCAATACCAATGGCACCTAAAATCAAACAAACGAGTTTAATGCCAATCGCAAAATAAATATTCTCATATACAATATGAATGCATTTCTTTGCGATCTTAATGGCTTTAGAAATCTTTAATGGATCATCATCCATCAAAACAATATCAGCTGCCTCAATGGCTGCATCACTGCCTAAAGCACCCATCGCAATACCAATATCGGCTCTTGATAATACTGGAGCATCATTGATTCCATCTCCGACAAAGGCAAGGTTTTCTTTTGGCTGTTTTAAAGATAATAATTCTTCAACTTTATTCACCTTGTCTTGAGGCAATAATTCCGAATACACTTTATCAATATGTAATTCAGAAGCAACTTTATCTGCCACACTTTTTACATCCCCAGTCAACATGACTGTTTGTTTAATGCCAGCCTTCTTCAATGCTTCAATGGCCTCTTTGGCATGAGGCTTCAACATATCCGAAATCACAATGTGACCTGCATATTTTCCATCAATAGCCACATGAACAATCGTACCAACACTATGACATTCTTGATAAGGAATATTATACATCTTCATTAATTTATCATTACCCACAAGCACTTGCACTCCATCAATTACAGCTTTAACACCATGACCACTTATTTCTTCTACATTTTCGATACGTGCTTTATCAATGGTATTTCCATAGGCCTTTAATAAACTTTTAGAAATAGGATGCGTCGAATAACTTTCAGCCATTGCTGCATACTCTAATAATTTCTCTTCTGGAATAGTCGCATGATGAATGCCTGCCACCTCAAATACACCTTGTGTCATTGTACCTGTTTTATCAAATACAACATATTTACAGGATGCCAAAGCTTCTAAATAGTTCGATCCTTTTACCAAAACACCCTGATTGCTGGCGCCACCAATTCCGGCAAAGAAACTCAAAGGAATACTGATCACCAATGCACATGGACAAGAAATAACTAGGAATGTTAAGGCACGATATAGCCATGTGCCAAAGTCAGCAGGATTTGACATAATCAAATTGAATACTGGTGGAAGTAAGAACAATGCCAAAGCACTATAACATACGGCTGGCGTATAAATTCTCGCAAAACGGGAAATAAACGCTTCTGAACGAGATTTCTTACTTGACGCATTTTCAACCAAATCCAAAATTTTTGATACAGTGGATTCCCCAAATTCTTTTGTTGTCTTAATTTTTAATAAGCCAGTCATATTGATGCAGCCACTGATTACTTCATCATTTTCACTCACTTCTCTAGGCAAGCTTTCCCCTGTTAAAGCCGCTGTATTTAGAGTAGAACTTCCTTCAACCACAATTCCATCGATAGCCACTTTTTCACCAGGTTTAACCACAATAATTGTACCAATCTCAACTTCATCTGGATCTACTTGTTCAAGATTTCCATTCTCATCTTCAATATTGGCATAATCCGGACGAATATCCATTAATTCTGTGATGTTTTTGCGACTCTTACCTACCGCATAACTCTGGAACCATTCCCCAATCTGATAGAACAACATAACAGCTGTTGCTTCATCAAAAGATTTCAAACCAATAGCGCCTACTGTTGCGACAGCCATCAAAAAATTTTCATCAAATACCTGACGGTTTTTGATTCCTTTAAAAGCCTTAAGAAGAATATCATACCCAATTTCTAGATAGGCCACTAGAAACAAAGGAATTTCAATATATTCGGGTAGTTTTGCGACCTTAATTATAATAAAAAGAATACTCGCAACAATAATTCGCTTTAACATCTTCTTCTGTTTCTTGTTCATACTTATCTCTACCTCTCCAAAAACATTAATTGTTCAATCATTCAACTATAATAATTGAAAAATAGAGATGCTTTCGCATCTTACTTTTCATTAAAAGAAAATTTCGCAATCATCTTCAACTTTTTTACAATTTTCTAAAACACGAGCCATAACTTCTTTAGGTTGAACTCCATCTTCGAATTCAACATTCATCTTTAACATCATGAAGTTTACAACTGCACTCTTTACGCCTTCTGTATTATTAGCAGCTACTTCCATTTTATTTGCACAGTTTGCACAATCTACATCAATCTTATAACTCTTTTTCATATTATTTTCCTCCACATTTGAATAGTTGAACATATATTCAACTTTTTACACTTTCATTATATAGGATTCATACATGATGTCAATAACTTTTTTGACAATTGTTCAATCATTCAACTATAATAAAGAAAAAAGGAGAACATATGATTGGTACACATTGTGACTGCAAGCCTAAAAATACAGAATTAGTACAAGAAGTAAAAGAAAACATGCCGGCCTTTGATGAAATCATGAACCTATCGGATTTCTTTAAAGTCATGGGAGATAGTACACGCCTTCAGCTTTTATTATCCCTTCAACAAAGCGAAATGTGCGTATCGGATTTAGCCAACGTACTCGATATGACAAAATCTGCCGTATCACATCAATTAAAGGCACTACGCCTTTCTAAACTCATCAAATCTAGAAAAGAAGGAAAGACAGTCTACTATTCATTAGATGATGAACATATTGAAACCATTCTAGGCATGGCTTTTGATCATACAAAGGAACATTAAGAGGAAGATCGAATCTTCCTTTCAGACTGTTGACAAAGTGACTGTCGACAGTCTTTTTAAAATCTGATAGAATATC
>NZ_JANFYN010000068.1 GCF_024460475.1 Holdemanella sp. MSK.7.32
CTTCAGGGATTTTCAGCGTGCAATAAAAACCATGAAAAATCATTGATATTTTTTTAATTTTTACTTGATTTCTATTATCCAATTTTTTTGTAAGTAAATGTAAAATAATTTCATTTTTATCTTGCAAGTTTTCAGAAAACGAATATAATGATTTACATAAGCAAAGAAGAGAAGAAGTACAAAAGTAATTTTTCTAAAGAGAGATAACGGAAGGTGTAAGTTATTGTGAAATCTTTTGGAACGTGTCTTGGAGTTATTTGGTCGAAGATTTGAGGCTAAATCGTGAATTCGCGTTAAGAATGAGGTGTCATCTGTATAGGCAGATGGAATTTTGGTGGTACCGCGTATATAACGTCCAATATATATTTGGGCGTTTTTTTTATTAGAAAGGGTGTGTGTGAATGGAAAGTGATCGACGATATAGAATAATTTTTGATTTACACATGAAGAAAGGTAGGAATATAAAATGAAAAAAATTATTAAATTAGGTATGGCAGCTTTAACCGCATTAACAATGGCAGGATGTTCAAGTAAATCAGAGGATGTAAAAACAATTACTGTGGGGATTTCTCCAGATTATGCTCCTTATGAATCGGAAAATAAAAAGGGAGATATCGTGGGATTTGATCCAGATATGATGAAGTGTTTTGAAGAATATTTAAGTGATGAAGAAGGTGTTACTTACAAGTTAGAAATGAAGAAGATGGATTTTGATAATATCATTACACAGCTTCAAGGTGATCAAATTGATGTGGGTATTTCTGGATTTACATATGATTCAAAACGTAAAGTGGAATGGTCAGATCCATATTTAGGATCAAGTCAGGTGGCTGTGATTCCAAAAGATTCAGATATCGCATCGACTGCTGATTTAGAGGGTAAATCTCTAGTTGCTCAAACAGGAGCTACTGGTGAGGCTGCCGCAAAAGAAGTTAAGGATGCCAAAGTAACTGGATTAAAGAATGTGCAAGACATTATGAATGCATTAAGCGCAAATCAATATGATGCGGCTATCGTTGACTTGGGCGTAGCGAAAAACTATGTAAAGAGTGGCGAATTTAAAATGTTAGATGAATCTTTAATGGATGAACAAAACTACATCATTGCGAAAAAAGGCAACACAGATATGATTGAGAAGATGAATACATGTATTAAAAAATTCTTGGCGAGTGATGATTATGCTAAGTTGTGTAAAAAATATGATTTATCTCCATTAGAAACAAAGTAAAGGAAAAGTGAGGAAAGTGTATGTTTGTTGCGATTGATCAGGTATTTACATTAGAGAATATACTCTATTTGGCAAAGGGTGCGCTGTTGTCGGTTGCGATTGCAGCGCTTTCCCTTTTAATTGGTTTAGTTCTTGGAATTCTTGGAGCTAGTGGCAGAAGAAGTAAACATAAGGTGCCTAGAGCTATAGCGTTTGTGTATGTCACAATCATTCGTGGAACCCCATTGCTTCTACAGATTTTGATTATTTTTTCTGTTATTCCATCGATTTATACGGCATTTACAGGCAATGTATTAAGAATCAATCCCATCGTAATTGGTATGATAGCTTTAAGTATTAATTCGGGCGCATATCAAACTGAATTGTTACGTTCAGGAATCAATGGGGTTGATAAAGGACAATGGGAAGCTTGTGAAACATTGGGATTATCAAGTTGGAAGACAATGAAACTTGTCATTTTACCCCAAGCATTTAAGCGTGTAGTACCACCATTGATTAGTGAGTTTATCACATTGATCAAAGATAGTTCTTTGATTAGTTGTATCGGTGCCGCGGAACTTTTAAAGGGTGCTCAAGTTATTGGGGCTGAATATTATGATGTTATGTCGCCATATATGTTAGCGGCAATATTCTATTTAATTATGACATGTATCGTTTCTTGTATTGGAAATAAAGTGGAAAAGAGGTTGGCTGTAAGTGATTAGAGTAGAGAATGTTTCAAAAAATTTTAATAAAACACATGCCCTAAAAAATGTGAGCTTAGAAGTCAATAAAGGGGATATTATCTCGTTGATTGGTCCGAGTGGTTCAGGGAAAAGTACGTTGTTACGTTGTATTCATGGCTTGGAACATGTGGATACAGGTAAAATTTATATGGATGATGAATGGATGAATCCGGATGATGAAAAGAAATTTCGTGCACAAAGAAATCGTATGGGATTTGTATTCCAGCATTTTAATTTATTTCCGAATATGTCGGTTTTACAAAATTGTAAGTTAGCACAGGTAGAAGTTTTAAATAAAACGGATGAAGAAGCTGAAAAAACAGCTTTAGAGTATTTAGAAAAAGTTGGATTATTAGAAAAGAAAGATGCGTATCCTAATAACTTGTCTGGTGGACAAAAACAGCGTGTAGCGATTGCCAGAGCCTTATGCATGAATCCAGATATTATGTTGTTTGATGAACCTACGAGTGCATTAGATCCAGAAATGATCAAGGAAGTGCTTGAAGTTATGAAAGATCTTGGTAAGCAAGGTATGACAATGGTTGTGGTTACACATGAAATGGGATTTGCGAGAAAGGTAGGCACTCGAGTTGTTTTCTTGGATCAAGGCGAAATTGTAGAAGAGAATACGAGTGAAAAGTTTTTTGAAAATCCTCAGTCTGAACGTGCAAAGGATTTCTTGAGTAAGGTATTCTACGAATGAGATTGCCAGATTTTAAAGTCGAACAATGGATGAATGACTATGAAAATGATGCCATCTACAATATGACGGATACATGTGTTAAATTTCTTACGTTACAGGAATTGTTGGATTTGGAAGACTTTGATTTTTCAAATCTAATATTAGATTATGGTCAAATCACAGGGGATGTTGAATTAAAAAAGGAAATCCTATCTTTATATGAGCATGGAACAATTGATAATATCACAACAGCACAAGGTTGTCTGCAGGCCAATGAATTAGTGATGAATACATTGTTGGAAAAAGGGGATGAAGTGATTTGTGTTGTTCCTGGGTATCAGCAGTTTGTGGATGTTCCAAAATCAATTGGTTGTAAAGTGCACTTGGTTGAATTGGACGAAATGGATTGGCAGGTTAGTGTGGAAAAGTTTAGAGGTGTTTTAAATTCATCAACGAAAATGATTATTTTAAATAATCCTTCAAATCCAACGGGAACACAATATTCAAGGTGTTTTTTAAATGCGTTGATTGAATTGTGTAAACCCTATAATACATATATTCTTTGTGATGAAGTATATCGTGGTTTAAATGAGGAAGTATCTATAAGTGATTTATACGAGAATGGTATTTCAACTTCGAGTTTAAGTAAGATTTTCTCACTGGCTGGATTACGCCTTGGCTGGATCAAAGCTAATGCGTATGTGATTCATCAAATCAATGTAAGAAGAGATTATTCTATGATTTCTACGGGTCCTTTAGTGGACAAATTGGGATGGATTGCCCTTAAGCATAAGGATGAATTGATTTTAAGGGCAAAGAATATTATTTCAGTAAATAAAAATATTGTTCACGAATGGCTTAAAGAGAATCCTTCGTTTGAATGCATATTGCCGGATGGTGGTACAGTGTGTTTTTTGAAGTATTATTTTGATTTAGAGAGTGAGACGTTTGCGAAATTGTTATTGGCAGAAAAAGGCGTTTTCTTTGTGCCGGGATCTTGTTTTGATAAAGAATATTATTTTCGTTTAGGCTTAGCGCAAGATAGTAAGTTATTTAAGGCTGGTTTGGATGAACTTTCGAACTTTGTGGATGAACATTTGATTTCATGTTAAAATAATTTGCGTAAGGGGGAATACTTATGCGAGTTCAATATTTGTTGTGTGCATGTTTATTGCTTTGTGGCTGTACAAAAGTGAGTGATCTTACGCATCAAAAGAGTAAGTCAATCGAAAAGGCGCCGGGTACAGTGAAAAAGGCAAATAAAATAAAGGTAATTGATTGTAAGAATGATTCTTCGCAACAAGTTACTTTTGAAGCTAAGGGGGATAAGATTCAAAAGATGACACAGAAGTTTGCGATGAGCTTTTCAGATTTAGGTATAACAGAAGATATGAATTCTGAACAGATTCAATCTAAGATCAATTCTTCATTGGATGATAAATATAATTCGATTGAAGGCGTTCATGTATCTACTGAATTAAAAGAACAGCAGGTTGAAGTGACGTTGGAAATGGATTTTAAAACAGCAAATATAGATACGCTGATTGAAAGTGGCTTATTAGATAAGGGTGAAGCTCAATCGGATTATGTAAGTTTGAAAAAGACGCAAAGTGCTTTTAAACAAGAAGGTTTTGCGTGTATGATAAAATAGCGGGTCTTCCGCTATTTTCTGTTTGAAAGGATGAGTTTAAAGATGCGTTATTATATTGCGGATACACATTTTTTTCATCGTTCGTTGAATGAAAAGATGGATCAAAGAGGTTTCGAAGACATTGAACAAATGAATGAATATATGATTGATCAATGGAATAGTAAAGTTCGAAAGAATGATGAAGTTGTTGTTTTGGGAGATTTTTCATGGGGGAACGCAAGTCAAACAACAGAGATCTTGGATGAATTGAAGGGAAAAATTTATTTGATTCGTGGAAATCATGATCGTTTCTTGGACGATAAAAACTTTGATGCTTCGCGCTTTGTTTGGATCAAAGATTATGCGGAATTAAATGAGAATAAACGAAAAGTAGTTTTATCTCATTATCCAATTGCGTGCTATAACGGACAATATCGAAGAGATGAGGAGGGGAACCCAAAAACATTTATGTTGCATGGGCATATTCATGCGACGCAAGATCAGCAATTTTTAGATGCTTATCAAGAGTATATTCATCAACAAAAACACCCAAGAATCAGTGATGGCCAATTAGAGGGTGTGCCTTGTCAGTTAATCAATTGTTTCTGTATGTACAGTGATTATGTTCCAATGACGTTAGATGAATGGATTGAAATTGACAAGCGAAGAAGAAATATCCTATAATTGTTATAACAAATATATAAGGAGATCAAATTATGCATAAGTTGGATACAACGTCGGGTCATCTTCCTTACTATAAACAAATAAAGGAGTTCTACAAAAAAGATATCCAAGATGGAGTCTTGGCTGTAGGAGATCGCGTTGACAGTGAAATGGAAATTCAAGAGATGTACGATGTTTCAAGAATTACAGCAAGACAAGCTATTCTTGAATTAGAACAGGAAGGTATGGTAAAGCGTGGACGTGGCAAGGGTACGTTTGTGACATACAGACCTAAAATCAAAGAGGAGTTGTCGCATATCCGTAGTTTTACAGACGAAATGACAGCTTTAGGAAGAACGCCGGGAACTAAGTCTTTTCACATCACAAAAGAAATTCCGGATGAAGCTACAAGAGAATTGTTTGGCTTGGACGAAGAAATGATGTATTGTGTTCGAAGAGTTCGTAGTGCAGATGATGTGTTATTGGTGTATTTTGTGTCTTATTTTCCTTTAAGTTTGAATATACCTTTGAATATGGAAGAACAAACACAGTCTATTTATGAAGTGATTGGCGCACCGACAAGAATAGATGAAGAGTTTTCTGCGATTAATCCGAGTGAAGAAATCTGTTTAGCTCTGAAGATACGTAAGGATCAGCCGGTTTTAGCTCGTAAGCGTGTTTCTTATGATAAAAAGGAGAAAAAGATAGAGTATACAATGTGTTACTATCGTGGTGATTTATATAGTTACACAATTTCAACGTCGCAAAAATTATGATTTTAACGATCGACATTGGTGGTACCAATATTAAATATGGATTATGCGATGCGTCAGGGAATATCCAACAAAAAGGGGAGTATCCTACTTTGGATACGGCTGATAAAATTGTGCAATCCATTTGTGATTTACCATTTGAATATACTGGAATTGCGATCAGTATGCCTGGAATCTTGAATGAAGATCATTCTAGTGCGTTTATTACTGGTAAACTGGCTTTTCTGTCTAACTACCCTTTAAAAGAGCGGTTGGAAGAAATTAAAGGTTGTAAAGTGACAATTGAAAATGATGGTCGTTGTGCAACGTGGGCTGAACTTGGATTTGGAAATTTGATACATTCAAAGAATGCTTTGGTTGTGGTTCTAGGTACATATATTGGGATGGGTATAGTGATTGATCATAAGGTATATGAAGGTTCACATTTATTGGCAGGTGAATATTCAGATGCGCATATGGATACAGAAAAAACTTTTAAGAATACCATGGCTGCATGCTTTGGAAAAGATGGTCTTGAAAGAGCGACGGGTTTAACGGGTAAAGAACTTTTTGATCATTTAGATGATGAAAGAGTATATGCAGGTTTTAACAAATATTGCCAAAATTTGGCTTGGATGTTAAACAATCTTCAGTTGCTGTTAGATGTGGATACAATTTTGATTGGTGGAGGTATATCAGCACAGCCTAAACTCATTGCGTGTATCAAAGAAAATATGATGGGCTTGACACAATGGTTTCCAACATTAGAGAAACCTGTTATCAAAGCTTGTAAATTTAACAATGATGCTAATTTATTAGGTGCATTGTGTTACTACAAAAATAATACCGAGAATCATTAAACGTTCTCGGTATTTCTTACATTGAGGGGGAAGCACATGAAATCTTTAATTGGTGATAAGAAGTTTTATCGAATGGTTTTGATTGTATGTATACCAATCGTAATACAGAATGGGTTTACCAATTTTGCCAGTTTATTAGATAACATTATGATTGGACAATTAGGAACTCTATCTATGAGTGGTGTATCTATTTCAAATCAGTTGTTTCAAGTGTTTAATGTGAGCGTCTTTGGTGCGATGTCAGGGGCTGGAATATTTCTGGCACAATTTTATGGACGTGGAAATAGGGATGGTGTACATCATTGTTTCCGAATTAAAATGTTGCTTGGTCTTTTGATTTCAATATTGGCTATATGCATTTTTAAGATACTTGGACCTTCATTGATTTCATTATATTTAAACGATGATCCGACAGATAGTATGACAACATTGAATTTTGGTAAGCAGTATATGGATGTGATGTTGATTGGATTGATTCCTTTTGCGATTACACAAGTGTTTTCTTCATCGCTTAGAGAAACAGGCAACACGGTTTTGCCGATGAAAGCTAGTGTTATTGCGGTTATCGTTAACTTTTGCATCAACTATATTTTGATTTTTGGTCACTTTGGCTTTCCTAAACTTGGCGTTATTGGTGCGGCCAATGGTACGGTTGTTTCAAGAATTGTAGAGATGGGGATAAATATAGCGGCAGGCTTAAATAACAATTATTTAAGGGATGCGATGCGTTTAGATAAGATATCGGGTGATATATTTAAGAATGTTGTTAAAAGAGGAATGCCTCTATTATGTAATGAAATATTGTGGTCGATATCCATTGCGCTTATTTCTCAATGTTATTCAACAAGAGGACTTTCGGCAGTTGCAGCCATTAATGTTACAACAACAGTAACCAATTTCTTTATGATTATTTGTTATGCAATGGGTAATTCCATTTCGATTATTGTTGGGCAAAGACTGGGTGCTGGTGAAATAGAGTATGCTAAAGATTGTGATTTGAAGATGGTATTTATGAATTTTATGATGTGTTTATGCATTGGTGTGGCATTGTTTTTATGTTCATCTTTTATTCCTCAAATCTATAATACGTCTATAGAAGTAAAGTCATTAGCAACATCTTTGTTAAGAGTTTCGGCTTGTATGCTTCCAATTATTTCTTTGTATTACAGTAGCTACTTTACAATGCGTGCAGGAGGAAAAACATTGCTTACTTTCTTCTTCGATAGTGGATATACATTCATGTTTACGTTTATGGTTGCGTTGTGTTTAACTCGTTTTACGGATTTACCTATATTCAATGTGTACTTATTGGTGCAATGTGTGGATATTCCTAAGGCAGTATTAGGAATCACATTGGTTAAAAAAGGAATATGGGTACATAATATTGTCAATGAACTTTAGCCTTCTTTTTAGAAGGCTTTTCCTTTTAGAAGGCAAAAAAATTGGATAATAGAAATCAAGTAAAAATTAAAAAAATATCAATGATTTTTCATGGTTTTTATTGCACGCTGAAAATCCCTGAAG
>NZ_JANFYN010000069.1 GCF_024460475.1 Holdemanella sp. MSK.7.32
ATTGTCCCCCAGATTGCCCCCTAAATTCGAGCCCCCTAGAAAATTTGGATACCCAACGCCTAGAACAAAGAGACTTAATGTTTCTTTTTTTTTGTGCTTTATTGAGCACGAATAAGTAAACATAATTCTTAGTTTCTTAACGTAACGCTTAGTTTCACGAAAACAATATGTGTCTCTCCAAAACTAACAACTTCCATTGTTGGTCTTTTTTTTATGCCTTTTATTTCGTTTTCTTAAACTAAGAACTTCTTTTAAGTAAGTGATTCAGTGAAATGAACACATTTTTCTTAAACTAAAAACTTTTTTAAAAAAACTCATACAATGAATTGGCACCATAACGGTTAAACTAAGAATTACGTTTAGAAAAGTGAAACGAGGAAGAAAGCAAACATAACAAAAGAGCTGGAAGCAACTCCAGTTCTTCGTGCTACTATTTAAAATCCGAATCATCCATCACCATCGTACGATGGATTTCTTCCACTTCTGCATCTGTCAATTCGTTATCCTGTTCTAGACAAAATTCAATTAAAATGTGGGAGTTGGCTATTTATAACCATTCCCCTGCGTGAACACCGGTGGATCATAGTCCATCGGTTTGGCAGAAAGTTTCAACTTGAAATCACAATAATCATCATCAAAGCAGGTATGCTCTCTGTACAGTGGGGCACCCAGAATACCGAACATGACATAATCCAGATTACAGAGGTAAGGCATGTATTCTTCATATCCGTATTTTTTTGCAAAATCCGCTAGCGGACAAACGAGGTTGTGATAACTGAAATCATACCCCTTTTCTGGTGGAATCTGTGTCTGTGTCTCGAAACTTCCGGGATTCTGTGCAGCGTTTAATGCATTCTTCCTATCCTTTTTTAGGAATATTTTTGTAAGAATTCGGGGATTAGTAAAGATTTTACCCATTATACTCCGTAAAAAAGACGGAATCTTTTTAAACTGACGCTCATAAATCAGAATCATTAGGTGACCGCTCTGCGCTGTCGTAACACCATATTTTTTTAATACTTCACCCATGCTCACAAACATGTAAGCTCCGATAAGGTTCTTTGTTCCGCTGGCAGCATCTCCGCCAATGTAAGGGAATCTTTCCAACATCTCCTCCTGATAGTTTGTCCAAATTTCTTGAATGAGGGTATCATAAAACTGCCCAGTAAGCGACTCTAGTTCATAGCTGATATAATTCATGTAAGAATTTAAAGTTTTATGCCATTTTTTTTGATTTTTCTGGTAATATCTGTGCATATATTTTTTTCTCCTATATTATCGCAATTGACCTGTTTTCTTTATAAAAATTCACCTTTAGTTACTAGCTCAAGAGAACACACTCTTAACCGCCTCTTTTTAGAGAATGTCATGGGAAACCCGATGCCTATTAAGATTACAAATATAACATTAATTAAATTAATCACAATCACTCCATATAATTATGTATCTAGTATACTTGATTTTTGATGTTATCTCAATTAAAGGAGTGATTTTCGATTGCTTTAAGAACACTCTCGTAGAACGAATGTTACTTTTATAACTAATCCTATGAAAACATTATTTTCAAAGTGTGCAATTCGTAGTTGTCGGTTTTCGAGAGCGTTGTGAGAGGATTCGAGAAAAGAGAAGGGTATAAAAAAAGACTGAAATCATTGATTGATGATTCATTCCTGTAGTATTTAATTACTTCAAATCAATTAATTAAACTTACTGATGAAGAAACTGAATGGAACAAATTGGAATACTTCGATAGTTTATATAATAAAAGATACAGATTCTGATGCTTGCAGAAAATGACAAGAACAAATACGAGATGCCAGAAACAAACGTTGAGAATTTGGCTTACGAAAGCAAGATGATCAACATCGTGATTGGCAAAGTCCATCAAATCTACACAGATGAAACATCATACGATATTGCTCGCTATGTTCGATAAATCTTGGCAGAAGATGAATATCATCGTATGAAACCAACTGAAGTTGCCAAAGAGGTAATTGCCATCATCACAGGAAACCCAACTCGTAAAAAGAGAAGACCTTCATCGAAAGCACCTGCATCTAAGAACATCTGTGATTACATCTCGAACGCCTAAGAACAAAGAGACTAAATGTTTCTTTGTTTTTTAGTATGTAAACGCTTTGATTGTATCAAGGTATATGGTACAAAATAAGTGAAAAGGAGGACATAGTATATGATGTCATTAGATTGGATGGTTTACGCTTTAGGTGCCGTAGCTGTTGTTTTCTTAGTTGCCATGTTCTTCAAGTATAAAAAGCACAATAGATATGCTGATAAATTTGAAGACACATATCCAGACGCAAAGTAAGCAACTTTCAGACGTGTTTTCTAAAACGATGATAACCACAAGCAGGATCGAAAGGTTCTGCTTTTTTTGTGCTTCATTGAGCATGAGTAAGTAAACGTAATTCTTAGTTTCATGAAGTGAAAACAAATCTTTTTCGTAAACGTAACGCTTAGTTTCACGAAAACAATATGTGTCTCTCCAAAACTAACAACTTCCGTTGTTGGTCTTTTTTTTATGTCTTTTAGTTCGTTTTCCTTAAACTAAGTGTTACTTTTATAAAACTGATTCAGTGAAATGAACGTTTTTTCCTTAAACTAAAAACTTCTTTTAGAAAACTCATACAGTGAGTTGGCACTAAAACGGTTAAACTAAGAATTACGTTTAGAAAAGTGAAACAGTGATTTGACACGTTTCTATTAAACTAAGAACTTCCAAAGATTTAGAGGCGTTTATGAGAGCGTTGTTGAATGAGTGTTCGCTTTCCAATTATTTATGTGGTATTTTCTCGTTTCCTCTCACGGCGTTTTCATAAGAATCTCAAATGGGGATAACTCGATCAAAACATTACTTCTCATAGTGTGCAATTTTATGGCTGTTGAAAGAGGCTGTCGAGAAGGTATAAAAAAACAGGACCTGTTAAAATCCTGTTTGTTTCTTATTTGTAGCTTACCGAGCCTGTTATTGTGTTTTCAATTTTAGAAAGATTGATGACAAAGGCAGGACGAACGCCACGCGTATAGTACACGTAGCTGGCACCCAGGTGTCCGGTGCTAGTAAGCAGAAACTCTGCACCGTTAGCGTGACCCTGATAGCTGTCTCTTGTCCAGATACTAATACCATTCAAGAACGCTTTCACTTTATCTGGATTTTTTAAGTCGACCGCTTTTCCAATTTCACTTACACTAGGCAAGAATGCTTGTCGACTGATAGTATTGTATACTTGTCCATTATATCCAGTTTCCTGTTTTGAATCTGGGTTAGTATCAGTTGCGTACGAAGCCTGCTTAATATTTACAGTTTGAATAGCTGCCTTCATTGTAGAAGACAAACAGTTGTACCACTCATTTTCTAGGTAGTTGTCGATTGCACTGCCTTCATAAGTGCTTCGGCATTGTCCATCTAAACGGTTATCTGATTGGAACTTTCTATTTCCAATTGTGTTCTTACTAATAACCAAATATTCGTCACCGTTAAGCTCGTCCATAATAATGTATTCCGAACCTGCAATATTTACTGTTGTTCCTTTTGAATATTTATAATTAACAGAGCCTGTTACGGTGTAATCAATTTTTGAAAGGTCGATAACAAAAGCAGGGCGAGTATTAACTGAATCTTCTGTTCTTGCAGTGTATATATGATTGGAATCATAACAAACAGTCATTACAACATTTTCATAGTTTTTGTGTCCATCTCTACTTAAAACTGCAATTTCACCATTTAAGAAGTTTTGTACCGCTGTTCCATTTGATAAATCGACAACTTTGGCCATATCTTTAATGCTAGGTAAGAAAACGTGACGACTAATAGTGTTATATACTTGATAGTAATAACCATTTTCTTCCTCAGCATCTAATTTATTGTCTGAGTATGAAACCTGTCTAATTTCTGTAGATTGAATAGCATTTTGCATTTTAGTAGACAATCCTTTGTACCAAGTGTTTTCTAAGTAATCATCGATTTCAGTGTTTTCATAACAATTTCGATTCCAACGATCTTGACGGAAATAAGACCCGAATTTATTTTTCCCAATACTTTTAGTAGTCATAACTAAATAATTACCATTTTCTTGTCGTTCGATAACCATATATTCTATTCCATCAATATTTAAGATAGTACCCATTGAATAAATCTCTTTCCATTGTGCAGTTAATGTGAAATTACCACATTCTTTGGGAATTGTATCTCCTGGTTGCATGGTTACATCTCCCCATTTCCAACCAGTAAACACATACCCAGTCTTAATAGGTATTTCTGAACTAATGGCATCCTCGCTTTCGTATTTAAAACGTTGAGTAGTGGAAGCATTAAAAGATCCTCCATTCAAATCATATGTCAATGTATAAGTATTTGGAGTCCATATTGGATACAAGTCAATTGTCGTATCATTCTTTTTGAATTCATCTAACACTCCGCAATATTCTGCAACGTCTTGTGACTTGGCTAATCCTGTAGTATCTATAACTTCTTTAGTTCCGTTTTTCCCGACAACCCATGTGTTAGGTTTTGCGGTATACCTCTTTTTTGCAAGTCGACTTACATCACCTAATCCACTTTTTTTGTCATAATAACTTCCAAATAAATACGTTTCAGAAGCAGCAATATCTTTTCCACTTACATCATGAGTGACACCATCAAAGTGATACCATGTCTGGGCACCATCTGCATGATAATTGATAGTTAATTTGTTTGTATCAAATTTAAAATAACAAGGTGTAACTAAAAGGTACGGAGAATCATCTGTCTTATAATACATTGCGTCTATTCCAAGTTTACCCTTTAAAGGTGTTTCTTTCCAATGAGGACCATATGTTCCAACTCCAGAATAATGATGTCCAACCGTTCCTTTCAAATCTTTGAATTCATATTCTGTCCCATATGGATAAACTTTATCAAAGCTACTCACATCATCCGCTACCTTTTGACCATTAATGTAAACATCAAAAGACCCGTAGTCATGGCCAGCAAACTCAACTTTACCATCTAAAAGTGAGTTAACATCCTATTTATACACATACTTATTACCTGTAATATCAAATACCAAATTATCTTCATAGTTTCCACTATAGTTTGTATTTGTATTAGCTAATGCAATATTGAAATTCTCATCAAAACTTTTGCTACTCGCCGACTGCTTATTATCTATATGAAAAGATTCCTTATCTAAAGAATAAGAAATCTCCTGGCTTTTATTCTTTAATTTATAATTATTTTTAGAAGACACACTCACATTTAAATCAACCTGTGCTTCCGCCTTACCACTTACCGCAAATGAACCTTTGCCACTGTTTTTATCTATACTAACTTCAGATGGGATTGTTATTGTATATCCAGACGTATCAGTTGTCTGATTATTAATAGCTTCAGCTTTTACAACATCTGCATCACCACAGGCAATTGATCCTAAGATTAAAAAGCCACATAATGTTATAAATTTCTTCATGTTTTTCATCTCATCACAAATACCTCCTTACTGATACATTGAACCACAATTCAAATCCAAACATTTTCTCGTCATTTCTATGGATAAACACAAACAAAATCCTTGCAATATGATCAAAATTCACGTCAACTCTTCTGAAAAAACTTCACGTAGCCCTCGAATCTATATCCAGTTCAAAACATTACTATACAAAGTGTGTAAATAAATAGAAAATTATAGGAAAGGGCGGGGAAAATGTTTGTTTTTAGGTTTTATGCCAGCGTAAACTCATTAATAGACGGGAAAATGTTTGTGTTCAACGGGATTTTGTTTGTTTTCTGTCTTGAATCAAGAATATTGCAGTCATGTTCTGTATAAAAAAAATCCAGAAGTCTCATCATATGATGATTTAAGCTATTATACATATATAGATAACATATGTTTTTTATATGGAGCTAACAAAAAAATTAAAAAATTTTATGGATGCTATTTTTCTATTGATAAGATGTCCTCAAATGAATTGGAAAAAATGGAGCAATTTCTCAATTCAAAAAACCTAAGACCTAGAAGTTTATTATTTTAATCCAAATCTTTATCAGGTTTGGCTTTTTATATTCTTGATTTTCATCTATTTAAGAACTATAGTATCCATGAATTAGAAACATAAATATATAGATGTTCTTTTGCTTGTATTTAAATACACTAATTCAGGATATTTGTCATCCAAAATTGTTTGATAAAGAAAGAAGGCTTTAATCATGAAATTATTCAAATATATTCTCTGCTTATTTTGCGCTATATCTTTAACAGCTTGTCACCAAGATGAAAAGCAAGATTTTTGGGAAGCTACCATTGATGCTGTTCAATCCAAATCCAAAGATAATGCGTACTTAAAAAACAACTGGAATATTGGTATAAGTTCAGATGAAGGCAAAAAGCATCAAAATATGGCTGCCCGCTATATCGTAGAAAACGACAATGAAACAACTACTACCATATTTGCTTTGCAAAACCAAAATGATAAAGAATATATATCCTATACATATACAACAGATGTAATTGAAGATACAAAAGAATATCAAAAGACAATAACTATTAATTCAACGAATAAGAAATATACAAAGTATGATATCCAATATAATTACTACGAATTTGAGAATGGAAACTACACATATGGAGAAGACGCAACTGGCTCAATATCAATCAATAAAGATGGCATTACATATGATAATGTTCCACTTTTAAATGAAGCAATCCAAAGCTGCTGTACAATAATTGATGATTTCCAGGAAGAATTTGATATCGATTATGAAGAATATGATTTTGATCCTCTACCATATCAAATGAAGGATTTGAATATTCCAAGTATAGATGAGATTCAGGAGGAAACCGCAACTTCTACAGACTACTATGGAGAACAAAGAATCAACGCAAAAGGATATACACTTGTTGATTGTTTAAGTATTGATAAAGATACAAATGAAGCAACCTATTCAACTTTCAATTACGAAAGACAGAGTGATGAGGAATCAATTCCATGTACACTTTCATTACAAGGTAATAACATTTATCTATTGACGCCAGATATGGATATTGATTTTACTTACTATATTTATAAAACAGACGACACCGTTTACATGTATTCCATAGACTATTCAAGTAATGAAATCATTGAGGATATTACCAACAACGGCGGAAATATGGCCGAGCAAGTTTTAAAAACCACAAATGACAGCTTACGAAAAAAGATTGCAGAACAATAAAAGCTAAACTATTTCTCGATTGTTTTAAGAACGCTCTCGTAGAACGAAAGTTGCTTTTATAACTAATCCTATGAAAACATTATTTCCAAAGTGTGCAATTTGTCGTTGTTGGTTTTCGAGAACGTTGTGAGAGAAATCGAGAAAGGAGAAGGGTATAAAAAAAGGACTCCATTTAAGGAATCCTAATGTGATATATCGTGTTTTATCCGATTTCTCTAGCATAAGCATACACAATTTTCGGAGCTTCAGCAGCCTTTGTAGTTGTTTCGGTATAATACTGAGTCAGTTTGGAAGTGTCGTTCAATTTTCGAGCTTCTTCAGAAAGTGTCTTAATAGTTCGGTTTACATCATTCAAGACTTCATATAATGAGTATTGATTATCTCGAATCTTTTCCAAGTTATCAACAATATCTGATGATTTGTTTATGATTAGGTTTTGCCTTAGCTCGGTTTCATTCAGTTTTTCACAGTATTACGGTGGTGTTATAAAGCAATATAGGTTTTTATAAGTTTTATTGGTAATATGATGATACTACAAATTTTTTGTATGAAAATTAAACACGATATATTTCCTCTCTACAAACCACTTATATTTTGTGTTAAAATACCTGACTTTAGAGGCTGAATAGTAAAAAATGGTGCAACACTCGATATTTGATTA